>JAICPX010000591.1 GCA_025929635.1 Chitinophagaceae bacterium | reverse complement strand
ATGAAATACCGAAAAATTCACAACACCTACGTTCTTTATTTTACCGGAATCCTTCAACTTTTCCAACGTCAGCGCCGTTTCCTCAAGATTAGACAAAGGATCAAGCTGGTTCAATAAAAAAACATCAACATAGTCGGTTCGTAATTTGCGCAAAGAATTATCAAGACTGTTTAAAATATGCTCCCGGGAAGTGTCATAATGTTTTACCCGGTATTCTGGCTTGCTTGCATGAGGAAGGTTGATGCCGCATTTTGTAAACAACACAATACTTTCTCTCTTTATTTGGCTTCCTTTGAAAACATTGCCAAAGACCTCTTCACACATATAGTCACCGTACGTATCGCCATGATCAAACGTATTGATGCCGAGTTCAAGACATAAGTTTACGATCTTCTCCATTTTATCTTCATTCACGTAATTGCCGGTCCACCTGTAAAAACCATACACTGCGGGAGATACTTTTGGTCCCGAATCGCTGAGATAAATTTTTTCCATTATACTATTAAATTTAAAAAAATCAATTCTAAATTACTTTATATCCGGCGAAGGAATCAGAACTCCACCAAATAAAAGATAAGCCCAAATCAATGTCCAGATTATATTAAATAGTTGAGCACCGATAAAGGCAATGGCCGGGCGCCCTTGCTGGACCTTGAACATGTCAGTAAATCTCGCTTCCAAACCGATCGAAACAAAAGCCAGGGCAAACCAGACGGTACGCATGCTATTCAATATCGGACCGACCTGTCTGCCGGTTCCCGGCGGGATCAAAAATGAAAAGATCAATGATGCCGCAATAAAACCAAGGACAAATTTTGGAAATCGTTCCCAAATCAGTTTTAACGAAGGCTTCTCCTGTCCATCTTTAGTTCCACTTTTTTTAAATACCCACCATGCGGCAATTAGAAATGCCGCGAACCCAATCAAAACATTTTGAGAGAATTTAACGATAATACCAGCCTTGGTCGCCGCAGGTCCTACTTGTTCGGATGCAGCAGTTACGGATGCAGTGGTATCTAATGTTCCGCCTAACCAAGCTCCGCCTACTATTTCAGGAATGTTCAATTCTTTAATGATCCATGGTAATAAGATCATCATTGGTATGGCGACCAAAAGAACCAATGTGGTTACATAAGAAAGTTTTTTCTTATCGCCTTTAATAGCCCCGCTTGCAACGATAGCTGCTGATACCCCGCAGATAGAAACAGCTGAGGCAAGGATCACCCCAAATTCATCGTCCACTTTTAATTTCCTGCTTAACCACAATGCAAAGAACCAAACTACTGCTACCACTAATACCGATTGGAGTAATCCGGGTAAGCCCGCTTTTAAGATATCAGTAAATAAAATTGACGTACCAAGAATGATCAGCCCGGTTTTTATAAAAAATTCCGAACGTGCTGCTGCTGTGATCCATGCAGGCAGACGAAAAAGGTTGTTCAGCAATAACCCAATCAGCAATGCAAAAACGACATATTCTATTCCATAATAATTGATCTTGTTATTACCGGCGATGATCAATGAAATAATTGCCAGGATAAAGATTATGCAAAATCCTCCAACATAGTTTTTAATGCTTACTCCTGCAGTGATAACAGCCAGTGATGATAAGATCAGAAATAATACACCAAGACCAACATGTAGGAAGAGATTGTTCCCGGTTAAAACTTTTGACAGCAATTCGTCTCCATTAGCCCACTGGTAAGCTGGCATCGGAAATTTAATATCATTAAAACCAAAAGTTATAACGAGAGCTGTAAGGATCAAAAAACTACCGATACATATAGCCCAAATATCTTCGGAAAGATCGGATAAAAAAGAGCGGTTTTCTTTAAGTGGCAAGACTGGACCTTTATAAGTTGTTTGCTTTTGCATGTTAAATTAGCGGGTCAATAGTCCTGCATCCAAAACAAATTGGGAGCCTGTAACAAATCTTGATTTGTCGGAGGCAAGAAAGATGACTGCATTCGCGACATCCTCTGCCTCTACCCACGGTACGTTAATAAGGTTGCCCGCACTTCTTTCTGCAATTTCTTTTGGTGTGGCTCCTTCCAGTTCAGCGAGACCATCATTCATTGGTGTGTTCACACCTGTGGGATGAATCGACACTACTCTTATATTGTGTGGCGCCAGTTCAATTGCCCATGATTTTGTCAAACCTGTCAATCCCCATTTTGATGCAGCATAATGACTTAATCGATTCATTCCGCGCAGACCTGCTATAGATGAGTTGTTGATAATAACGCCGGAAGTATGTTTTATCATAACCGGGATGATACGACGCGCCACCAACCAGGCGCCTTTTAAATTAATATCAAGCATGGCATCCCATTCCTGCTCCGTCAATTCATGTGTAAGTCCATAAGCACAAATACCTGCGTTATTAAAAAGGATATCGATCTTTTTAAAATGATCTGTAGTCGCTGTCACCGCATTATTAATATCCTCATCAACTCTTACATCACCAGAGAAAATAAGACAGCTTACTCCGTGAGATTCACATTCCTTTTTT
>JAICPX010000500.1 GCA_025929635.1 Chitinophagaceae bacterium | reverse complement strand
TGCCGGGCATGGCCATAATATGGAATCACTGCTATGATCTTATATGCAGAAGCCCGCTTAGCTGCATCAATCATCAGGAGAAGCTCCATCAGGTTATCAGAAGGGGAATGAGTACTTTGAACCAGGAACACAAAATCTCCCCGAATGCTCTCGATAAAAGTCGGGAGTATCTCCCCATCACTAAATCGTTGAATATTGATTTTTCCCAGCCGGGAGCCGTAACTCCGGCAGATTTGCTCGGCCAGGTGTTGAGACCCCGTCCCGGAAAATATTTTGGCGGCTGACATGATTGCTTTTTGATTAAACCAAAAGTCCGAAGAACGCCTCCGGAGAATTTCTTTGGAGCGGCGAAGATAATACTTCACCCCAATCAAAAAGACGAGTGGGAAAAATCTTGATTGATACTGACCCGATTATTTGGCTGAAACTATCGCAGCAGAATTAGTAGCAGGTTCAGTTACTTGTTGCTCCTGTTGGGAATAACTGCCCGCGTCAGACGTATTGCAACTATAGAAGAGTGCCGAGCAAATAAAGATCGAAAAGAATAAAACAACAACATAAACACCGGCAAAAAATAGGATTGGGTGCAGTGCGCCAATTGGGGATACGGATCTGTTTTTCATACGGTCTTGGTTTAGTTTTTCAACGGTTTGGATTTGTTTTTTTCTGGGCCTGTGCCCGGAAAGTTGGAATTGTTAAGCCTAAATTATTTGTTAATCTTGGGCGATGCAAGAGCAGAAGTACTCGATAAAACAATGGGCAAAAGACGATAGGCCAAGAGAAAAATTACTATCTAAAGGTGCGGCTATATTGAGTGATTCGGAACTCCTCGCGATACTCATTCATAATGGGTCCAGGGAAAAAACAGCCGTTGATCTTGCCAAGGATATTCTCAAGCTCAGTCAAGACAATCTTTCCGAACTCGGCAAATTATCAGTAAAAGATCTGATGAAGGTAAAAGGGATTGGCGAGGCTAAAGCTATCTCAATCGTCGCTGCTTTAGAACTAGGTCGTCGAAGACAAGCATCTGGCGCACTGCAAAAGAAAATCATTTCGACAAGCAATGACATTGCCGATTATTTTATTGCAAAACTTAAGGATTATCGTCATGAAGTATTTGCCGTGGTATTTCTGAATCGGGCAAATAAAATAAATCACTTCGAAATTGTTAGTGAAGGAGGAATTACAGGAACCGTGGCCGACCCGCGGATCATTCTTAAAAAGGCGCTGGATGAAGATGCAGTAAGTATCATACTATGCCATAATCATCCATCCGGAAGCTTAAAACCAAGCAGGGCTGATGAAGATCTTACTTACAAAATAAAAGAAGCAGCAAAATATTTCGACATACGGGTGCTCGATCACATGATCGTAAGTGATGCGGGGTATTTCAGTTTTGCGGATGAAGGATTGTTGTAGGGCTGGATACTGGAGGCTGGAGGTTGGATACTGGATACTGGATACTGGATACTGGATACTGGATACTGGATGCTGATATGAGATAACAAAATATAGAATTATGAGTTATAGAAATCTTCAAATTTGGATTCTTGCAAGAGAAGTTGTCATTGAAGTTCATGATATGACCATGAATTTACCAAAGTTTGAAATGTATGAAGAAGGATCACAAATTAGGAAATCTAGTAAAACTACAAAAGCCGCTATTGTTGAAGGATATGGGAGAAGAAGATACAAACAAGATTGGATAAAGTTCCTGGTTTATGCGCTTTCCTCAAACGACGAGACGATGGATCATTTGGAAAATCTCTGGGATACAAAATCACTGACCGATGAAAGGAGATTTAATTCTATAAAAAATAAGGTAGAAGTTCTTGGCAAAACGCTCAATAAATTCCTGCAAGCCGTCGAACAAGAACATCAATCATTAAAATAGCTCCGTGCATCCAGTATCCAGTATCCAGCATCCAGCATCCAGCATCCAGCATCCAATATCCAGCATCTCTCTAAGCCTGCGCCGTTGGTCCTCCAAAATTCAGCGGTAGTTGAATATCTTCAAGGTCTTTTATTGCGCCATTGGCAGCTTCGTAGCGGGAAATATTCTCCGTTAATGCTTTCATGAATCGCTTAGCGTGTTGAGGAGTGAAAATGATCCGTGATTTTACTTTACTTTTTGGTGTACCGGGCATCACGTTTACAAAATCAATGACAAACTCTGCATGTGAATGTGTGATGATAGCAAGATTGGCATAAGAACCTTCTGCTACTTCTTCTGATATCTCGATGTTTAGTTGATTGGGTTGTTGCTGTTGCTCCATTATTATGAAATTGTTTGTAAAGTAAAATAAAAAAGACTGCTTCATCAGCAGTCAATTCGTCTAATTTTAAATAATCTTATCGTGGTCTCACATACACCATAGTTTGGTTCCATTCCCTTGTATTGGCAGGGTCGAAAGCGCCACCTGCACCATAACTGTAACCCCATTTAGCATAAATTGTTTTTGAATTAGGGTCATATCTTGAATTGAAACCTGTGGCCATGGAGTAAAAGGTAGTCGCGCCGGGAGCTACATTTTGCACGGTAACCACGTTAGTGCTGGTGTTAACTGTATATTCAGGTTCTTGGGCAAGGAAATAAGACAGACCTCCACTTAAAATTGAGGGAACACAGTACGCTCCGGCAAGAGGCCAGTATATTTTTACCTTGTTTGCGGCGGTGGTATGCATTTCAATCTCTGTCGTGCTTCCTGTGTAAGCAGCATTAAGGGTTGGGTGATAATTTGTCCAGGTGCAATTATACACTCCATCATAAGCATTTTTTGCACTTATTTCAACTCCAAGCTGGAACAAGGCGTTGCTTATTCTTGCACCGGGAGCTTCAGCAAGCTGAAAACCCAAACCCACTCTTTTGCCCAATGTAATAAGCAAAGACGGATCGAGGTTGATCTTTAGATGTTTTACAAATTCTCCGGGACCAAATGTCACCGTCCAATATTGGCCATCAAAAGGATTGTCCGGGTGATTTGTGTATAGATCTCTTGGTAATTCATTGATGGCTCCTGCGCTCGGATCTGATATTAAAGCATTCTGAAGCTTCACTTTTACTACCTGGGTTTTCGCAAGGTCGGCAGCAGTAGTTGCATCCCTTCTGATTTCGATAACATTTATTGTTGATATGCCAGGAGTAAGATCTAACGCCAATGTTTTTAACGGACCTGCTTCTGCATCAGGTAACTTAATAGTAGTTTTTTCGACAGATTGAGTACCTGGAAAAGGTTCCTCACCTTTTTCACAAGAAATAAATACAATTGAAATTCCTGAAATAAAGAGAAGTTGCAGTAAAACTTTTCTCATACACGAGATTTTATAGTTAGTGTTGGTAAATCCTAAAGGTAGACAATATTAAACAAAAAAAGAATGCAAAAAACTATTTCCCGAACTAATGAAAAACAAAACTCACCAATGAAAACCTTAAACAAAGAATTAAGAAATCCCTCAGTATAATGAAAAAAAAGCGCAGGTATTA
>JAICPX010000450.1 GCA_025929635.1 Chitinophagaceae bacterium | reverse complement strand
TTTTAACAATGCAGACCGTTTGAAACGTTACGTGTTAAGTATTCTTATTGGTCTCCCAACCTGGTTTGTAATTGGGGTATTGGTCAGTTTTTCAAGTGAATTTGGTAAGGAAATGGGAATAAAAGATAAAATTGATCCTGGCAAAGCAATTATGTATGCTTATGCTGCCATCTCTATCGGCGATATATTAATTGGCCTGGTAAGCCAATGGTTTCAAAGCAGAAAAAAGGCGTTATTCCTTTTCTATTTCATTACCGCTGTATTTATCGTCTTGTTTTTTACTGTTCAATGGAATGGAACTGCCAATGGGATGTACTGGATCTGCGCAGGTCTTGGATTCGGTACCGGGTTCTGGGCCATTTTTGTTACGATGGGTGCCGAACAGTTCGGTACAAATTTGCGGGCTACGGCGGCTACGACTATTCCAAACATGGTAAGAGGGATGTTGACGGTATTAATTCTGCCTCTATTTAAAGGATTACGCAGTATTACTGACTATGTTACCGGGGGTTGGCTGGCAGCGCTCATCTTAATGGTCGTGACCATAATAGCAGCGCTTATGACAAAAGAAACTTTTAATAAGGATCTTAACTATACCGAGCATTAAGCATTGGCACCTTAAACAATAATTAATAATTAGTAATTAATAATTATTAATGCTGAAGAATGAAATTCCTGATAATTAGATTTTCCTCGATTGGCGATATCGTTCTCACAACACCCGTTATTCGTTGCTTAAAAAAACAAAAGCCCGATGCTGAGATCCATTTTGCAGCCAAGCAATCTTTTGCAACAATTGTTGAAAACAACCCATACATTGACAAGGTCCACACACTGGCACATAGCTGGGAAACACTGGTTCATGAATTGAAGAAAGAGAATTATGATTACATCATTGACCTTCACCACAACCTGCGGACATTACGATTGAAAAAAGAACTGGGAATAAGCTCTTTTCCATTTAATAAGTTGAATATTCAAAAATGGATCTACACAAATTTCAAATGGAACCTGATGCCCGATCTGCATATCGTGGATCGTTACATGAAAACAGTTGAATCATTCGGGATCGACAACGATAATGAGGGGCTCGAATATTTTATTCCGCAAAAAGATGAAGTAAAGCAAAAAGATATCCCCGCATCGCATCACGCAGGTTATATCGGGATGGTAATTGGTGCTGCTCATAACACAAAAAAATTACCGGTTGAAAAGTTAAAAGAGCTCTCTGGTAAAATCGATCATCCAATTATTTTACTGGGTGGCAAGGAAGACAATGAAAATGGAGAACAAATTGCTGCAGTCGACCCGATCAGGATATATAATGCCTGCGGCAAATTCAACCTGAATGAAAGCGCCGACCTCGTCCGCAAATCAAAACTGATCATTACGCATGATACCGGCCTAATGCATATTGCTGCAGCTTTTAAGAAAAAGATCATTTCAGTGTGGGGAAATACTGTTCCCGAATTTGGTATGTATCCATATTATGGTAAATTTCAAATTTCAAATTTCAAATTTGAAATTAATGGCCTGCGCTGTCGCCCTTGTAGTAAAATAGGGTATGCAAAATGCCCACGTGGACATTTTAAATGTATGCGACAAATATCAATGGATGCGATAGCGGATATTGCCAGGCAATTCCTGAAATAAAAAAACCTTTTTATCGGACCCCGGGTCCTATAAAAAGGTTTTAAACATTTTGGTTCGATAAACTACTTACCCCAGGTAAATAATGTGACCAGTGCAATGGCAACAAAAATGCAACTGATAAAGATCACAGCCTGCACATCTGGGTTGTGCAAATAAGTGTTGAGTTTTTTCATACGCGTTTTTTTACGTGAATAATTAGGGTGCGCGATTAAAACTCAGTAGTTAATGATAGGGCGGGATTTCTGGGCAAATGTAAAAAGGCCCATTTGAATTTGCAAGAAAGCTGCGGATAGATTTATTGAACATGTTCGCTTAATTCCAGCCAACGCAGCTCTTTTTCATCTAATAAGCTCGAGATTTCGCCAATCTGGTGCGAAAGTCTCTGCAATTCTTCAAAAGGAGTAGCTCCGCTGTTCAAACGCCGGGTTACTTCTTCCTTTTCTTTGGTGAGCTCAGCAATTTGTTTTTCAAGTATTTCGAACTCTCTTTTCTCTTTATAGGAAAGTTGTTTTCTGGTGGTGGTTGTTGGCTGCTGGTTCCTGGTCGCTAATAGTTTGTTGTCGGCTTGTGGCAGAGGCGTAGCATGCCTTGTCTCTGCAAAAGTGGATTGACGGAATTGCGAGTAGTTGCCTGGAAAATCCCTTATGACACCATTCCCTTCAAAAACAAATAAATGATCGATCAACCGGTCCATGAAATACCGGTCATGAGAGACCAATAGCAGGCACCCCTGGAATTCAGAAAGAAAATTTTCAAGCACGGCAAGCGTTGGCAGATCAAGATCGTTCGTGGGTTCGTCAAGTATTAAAAAATTCGGATTGCGAAACAGGATCGTAAGTAGTTGTAATCTTTTCTTTTCGCCCCCGCTTAGCATCGACAAATACGTGTATTGTTTATCGGCGGGAAATAGAAACAACTCAAGGAATTGAGCGGCGCTTAAAGAACCGCCTTTGGCCAGGGGAAAACTCTCGGCAATTGATCTTACATATTCAATGACCCGCAGGTCTTCTTTTGTTTGCAGACCTTGCTGGGAATAATTTCCAAATATTACCGTATCACCAATATTTATTTTACCACTATCAGGTTTTTCTATACCCTGTAAAATATTCAGGAAAGTCGTTTTACCAGTTCCATTTTTTCCAATAACACCGATCCGGTCTCCTTTTTTAAAAGTGTAATCAAATCCTCTCAGGATAACGCTATCTCCATAATTTTTATAAACTTTTTTCAGTTCGGCGATCTTTCCACCCAAACGATTCATCTTCGTTTGTAGCTGCAATTGCTCATCAGCAATCTTTTGTTTTGCTTTTTTCTCTATGTCATAAAAATTGTCTTGCCTGCTTTTACTTTTTGTGGTCCTTGCCCTGGGCTGTTTTCGCATCCATTCTAATTCCTTTCTGTAAGTGTTTCTTGCTTTTTCGACGCTGGCTGCATCACTTTCAACTCTTGCTGCTTTTTTTTCTAAATAGTTCTCATAATCCCCCTTATAAATGTACAGCCGGTCATTATCCATTTCCCAGATCTCTTTACAAACAGTATCCAAAAAATACCTGTCGTGGGTCACAAGGAGAAGTGTAGTGTTTTCCTTACTTAAATAGTTTTCCAGCCATTCAACCATTTCCACGTCAAGATGATTTGTTGGCTCATCCATTATCAACAAAACATGTTTATGTTCAAAGCCCACATCGATCAGTGTTTTTGCAAGTGCAACCCGTTTACGTTGCCCGCCACTTAGTGTAGAAATGTTTTGTTGCAGGTGATGAATATTTAATTTTCCCAAAACCTGTTTCACCTTTGCTTCAAAATTCCAGGCACCGAGCTCATCCATTTTGACGATTGAGGCATTCAATTTTTCTTCATTGGCTTCGTCAGCGGCTGCTTCATATTCTTTGATGGCTTTAATGATCGGATGATCATGGAAAAAAATATTGTTGAGGACAGATTCATTTTCTGTAAAAAGAGGATCCTGCTCAAAAAGGACCACATCCACATCTTTATTGATCCAAACATTTCCTTCATCTGCAGTCTCTTTTCCGGCTAAGATCTTTAATAAGGTTGTTTTGCCTGAACCATTTTTTGCCACAAGGGCAATTTTATCCCCTTCTTCAATATGAAATGAAATGTTTTCAAACAGCGGATGGATGTGATAACTTTTACTTATTCCTTCTACTGAAACATAATGCATTGAACAAAGATAATTTACCTTGATTCAATTCATTATGACATTCTGATAAAACAGGTATTCGCTATGGGTTGTTAATAAGCTGCCTTGATTCTTCCTGGATAAGGCAGTAATTTCTTTATGAAAGACCACCTTATATGGAGTTTC
>JAICPX010000612.1 GCA_025929635.1 Chitinophagaceae bacterium | reverse complement strand
AGTAGCCACACCACGAATAAAAAATTTTGAAAAAGTTGCGCGTAATAAAGGTGAACAGCATGAAGGAATTTTTTATGATGACAGTGATGTGTTCAAGGCGCTGGAGGCAATGGCGTATTCCTTGAAAACACATCCGAGTGCGGAGATGGAAAAGAAATGCGATGAATGGATCGATAAGATCGCGGCAGCTCAACAACCAGATGGGTATCTGAATACATGGTATACTTTGAAAGGGTTGCAGGACCGCTATTCGGATATGAGCATGCATGAAGATTATAATAATGGTCACCTGATAGAAGCAGCAGTAGCCTATTATAATGCAACAGGGAAAAGAAAATTATTGCATGTGGCGATCAAATGGGCTGATCATTTTGATGCATTGTTTGGTCCCGGTAAACGGCATTGGGTGACTGGTCACCAGGAATTGGAACTCGCATTGGTGAAATTGTATAAGGTGACAAAGAATGAAAAGTATTTGAAGCTTGCTGATTGGCTGTTAAGTGAACGTGGTAAGAAATTGGCGAAGGGTTATACATGGACCGATTGGAAAGACACTGCCTATGCGCAAGATGTTTTGCCGGTGAAAGAACAAAAAGAGATAACAGGTCATGCGGTTCGTGCGATGTACATGTACACCGGAGCTGCAGATGTAGCTGCTCAAACAGGTGATGAAGGTTATATGAAAGCAATGCGGGCTGTTTGGGAAGATGTGGTGTATCGTAACATGTATATCACGGGTGGGATTGGTTCGGCAGGAAGCAATGAAGGATTTACTGTTGATTATGATCTGCCGAATGAACAGGCGTATTGTGAAACCTGTGCAAGTGTTGGGATGGTTTTCTGGAACCAGCGGATGAATGCAATGACGGGTCATGCCGAATATATCGATGTGCTGGAAAGAAGTTTATATAATGGGGCATTGGATGGATTAAGTTTAAGTGGTGATAGGTTCTTCTATGGTAATCCTTTGGCAAGCCGGGGACAGCATTACAGGAGAGAATGGTTCGGCACGGCTTGTTGTCCTGCTAACATTGCCAGGTTAGTTGCTTCTTTAGGAAATTACATTTATGCAAAAAGTGATGATGCTATCTATGTGAATTTATTTGTGGGAAGTAATACGATAGTTCCATTGAAGAGTGGAAACGTGGAGGTGAAGATGGAAACTAATTATCCATGGGATGGAAAAATTAAACTTATAGTTAATCCCGAAAAGAATTCAAAATTTAGCATCTATGTGAGAAGGCCATCGTGGTCAACAAAAAATCTATCATTAAATGATTTATACTATTTTAAAGATGCAAAGACATCCGTCCGGTATGGGCTGACAGTGAATGGGGAGCCGATTGACTATTCTATGGCCAGCGATAATTATATTTCGATCAATTATCAATGGAAAAAAGGGGATGTTGTGGAGTTGGAGTTTCCTATAGATGTAAAAGAAATAAAGGCAAGGAAAGAATTAAAACAGGATTCAAACCGTATTGCTATTCAACGAGGCCCGCTGGTTTATTGCATTGAAGGCGCAGATAATAATGGTAAAGCATGGAATGTCATCGTTCCTGAAAACACAAAATTTGAAACAATAGATTATAAAGTTTTGGATGAGCCAGTAAAAGCTCTGACTGCAGAAGTGCCTGTTGTAACTGTAGGAGAAGACGGGTTATCATTAAAAACAGAAAAGAAAAAAATTATCGCTATACCCTACTATACGTGGGCAAACCGGGGCAGGAATGAAATGCAGGTTTGGTTGCCGACGAAGATCACGGATGTGAAACTTAATTACTAATAACCCAAACCCCTAAAGGGGCTTTAAACAACAATTTATGAGAAAGTTATTATTGGTATGTGTATCACTGGTTTTTATTTTAAGTTGTAAACTCATGGATAAGGAAGAAGACAAAAAAGAAGATAAACCGGATGTTGGTTTGCCATATACAAAATTCTCTGTGGCTGAGAATGGTTATGGGGTAGTGGATGGTGAAAAGATCACGCAATACACATTGACAAATCCATCAGGAATGGTTGTAAAGGTCATAAATTATGGTGCTACAGTAACTGATATCATGACTCCGGATAAAAATGGGAAGATGGGTAATGTAGTTCTTGGTTATGATTCGTTGGCAGGGTTTTTACAAACGGGTAATCCATATTTTGGTTGTATTGTCGGTCGGTACGCCAACCGCATTGCCAATGCAAGGTTCGCTTTGGATGGTAAAACATATCAGCTTGCGCCAAATAATGACGGGAATTCTTTGCATGGAGGATTAATAGGTTTTGATAAAAGAGTCTGGAAAGCAAGT
>JAICPX010000549.1 GCA_025929635.1 Chitinophagaceae bacterium | reverse complement strand
ATTGCTCCAAGCAGGATGCCGATCGAAGTGATGATCATGGAATGACGGAGAAAGATCTTTTGAACCGTCCAATCTGTGGCACCAAGTGCTTTTAAAACGCCAACCATACGAATTCGCTCAAGCACGAGGATGATCAGGCAGGTGATAAGATTGATAAATGCAACTGCGGCCATAAAACTGATAAGAACATTCCGGGTAAGGTTTTGCAGGTTCAGCCAGTCAAAAATATTTGGATATATATTCCGGATAGGTTGTGCATCCCATGTTTGCGGGAAAGCGGCATTTTCATAGAGATCGTTGCTTGTTTTCTCCATTTTGCTAAAATCATGAAGAAAAACTTCATACCCTCCAATTTCATTTTCTTTCAGATCATCGCTTAATCTTCTTATCAGTTTAAGATCACAAATTGCAATTTGTTTATCATAGTCATCGATCCCTGTTTTGTAAATGCCAACAAGTTTTACCTTTCTTGATCTTGGGCTGGTATTTGCCTGGATAAAAAATATATTCAGACTGTCATTAAGTTTTACCTGTAATTGATTAGCCGTGTATGCTGAAAGGATGATCTCTCTTGAATAGCCACTGTCAATAAAATTTATCCAGCGCCCCTGTTTTAACAAAGGCCTGAGAAGATCAAAGTCAAATTCAGGATCAAGACCTTTCGTCAACACACCCTCCATGGCGTCGCCGGATTTCAGCGCTCCATACCGGGTAATATAAGGATGAATGCCTTTTACACGAGGATCGTTCTTGATAAGCGCTTCTGCCCGGGCATCTCTTTCAATGGGTATTTCTTCGGTAACGGGGCCACTGAGCGCCTGCTTGAACTGTACCCTCATGTGACCTGAAAAACTAAAGACTTTATTGCTGACAGTCTCCTGGAAGCCATTTACGAGGGCAAGCGCAACTATCATGACCGCAACACTGATGATGGTAGCACCAACAGAAAGTCGTATAATAAAGCGGGAAAATGAATGCTGGCGATTAAACGCCAGTCTGTTTGCTATAAAGCCTGCAACGTCCAAGGTCTGAAATTTGTCTGTCAAAAGTAACTGTAGATAAAGATTTATCCTCTTTTTCATACTAAATTCACGATAAATTGTGTTTACCTAAATAGCCAAATGAAACAAATACTTCTTTTTGCCGTACTATCGTTCCCGCTGGCCGTAAGCAGCCAATCCGGGGATCATATCTATAGGTCAAATATTAAATCCGTAAAACTGCATAAAGCAAACGATCCTTATAGTTACCCGGTCATCAGGCTCAATAGCGTAGATGACCTTGATCTTTATTTTGACGACCTTGATGCCGACATAAAGAATTATTATTACACCTTTCAATTGTGTAACGCAGATTGGTCACCCACCGATCTGAAGCCATTTGATTATATAAAAGGTTTTCAAACAAACCGGATAACAACCTATCGTAACTCATCGATCGCTTTTACAAGATACACGAATTACTATGCGAGGGTACCTGATAGGAATTGTTCACCGACACGATCAGGTAATTACTTATTAAAGGTTTTTCTTGACAATGACACGTCGAAGATCGCTTTTACGAGGAGATTATTGGTAGTTGAGACAAAAGCAACGATCAGTGGCCAGGTATTGCAACCATTTGGAGGAAGTATTTTCAGAACACATCAGAAGTTGCAGGTATCCGTTAATCTTAATTCGACACTGAATGTGTTCAATCAGCAGGATGTAAAAGTCGTGTTGTTGCAAAACTATATATGGCCAACGGCCTCTTATTTGCTCCGCCCGACAATTTATCGTGGAAATTATTTTGAATACAATGATGAAAGTACCACTTCATTTCCCGCCGGCAAAGAATGGAGATGGATCGATCTGCGCAGCATCCGGTTGATGAGTGAACGAATGCAGCGGCTCGATAAACAGCCGACACGTACCGATGTCTATATAAATCCTGATCTTGAAAGAGGGGGGCAGGTATACTATTATTATCGTGATGTGAATGGCTTTTATACAATTGAAACTACCGACAATGTAAATCCATTCTGGCAATCGGATTATGTTTATACTCATTTTACGTTTGTGCCACCAAACAACCAGCAATATCCTGAACGCGAAGTCTATTTATTCGGCGAGCTAACCAACTATGCGACTAATAAAGATGCCAAAATGGAATTCAACACAGAGAAAGGAGTTTATGAAAAAACACTTTTTCTGAAACAGGGTTTCTATAACTACTCTTATGTCACACTTCCGGCGAAAAAAACAAATGAACCGGTGAATTTTGAAAATACAGAGGGGAATTATCCAAACACCGAGAATGTTTATCTTATCCTGGTTTATTACCGGCCATTTGGAGGAAGGTCCGATGAATTGATTGGGTTTACATTGCTTAATTCGTTGTTGCAGCGACCCTGAGCGGATATTAGATATTTGATATTGGATACTTTTCAGATTGGATGTTTCTGTTTAAAGCGGATATATACGTGTTTAGTTTGTGATTCAAGCCCCTTAGGTTGTCAATGAAACAATCATAAATTTTTGTGGGGATAATATTTCTGCTTCTGGCTTTGGTGAGCCAAATTGCTTGTCAATAGTATCCTTTTTCCACTGATCCCATTTATCAACAAGACTCCAACCTTCATGGCCGATGGCCATTCCAATTTGATATACTTCCATGTCGTCTATTGGTATTAGATTTTTGTTTTTCATCCGGATGATGCTTAATATCCAAATATCCAATGTCTAATATGCGAAAGATTAGTTTTTTCCTCATTCAACCGCTACATTTTCTTCGCGTCTTCCAAAAATTTCGCAAGCCCAATATCAGTTAGCGGATGTTTTAATAAACCAAGTATAGATTCAAGAGGACAGGTACACACATCAGCGCCGGCCTCTGCACAGCGAACGATATGGTTGGGGTTGCGGATCGATGCAGCCAGCACTTCAGTT
>JAICPX010000045.1 GCA_025929635.1 Chitinophagaceae bacterium | reverse complement strand
GTAGAATACATAAACAAACCGGAACAATACAAATACTACCAGGATGATAGTAATCAGCTGCACCAACGCATTATGCTGCAGGTTGTCGGTAAACTTTGAAGTCTTATAATCTCGTTCGTAAATGCCCATAGGGTGAAATTGTCAATAGTGACGGTCAATGCATGCCTGCCGGCAGGCAGGGCGGACAACAAATTTCCTGATTTTTATTGGTACCAATTTATCTCCTTCGCTAATAAAATGTTTTTTTATTTGTCTTATTCCATATATAAACCAGGAGAAACCCAGTGGCGGCGCCTCCAAGGTGAGCCCAGTGTGCCACACCTGTGCTGGTTTTACCTAAACCGTAAATCAGGTCAAAAGCTATTAAGGCGAGGATAACCCACTTGGCTTTGACAGGAATTGCAAAATATAACCACAATTCAGTGTTTGGAAACAAATAGGCAAAAGCTACCATAACGCCCATTACCGCACCGGAAGCGCCGACAGCAAACATCGGCCTGGATAGGATAAAATCCAGGTACTCTTTATCACCTGATGCCCTTACAACTTCTATCAGCTGAGCAATATTCTGAAACTGAAAATACTGAACGACTGAATGCGCAACCGCTGATCCCAGGCCGCAAACAAGGTAAAAAAGTAAAAATCTTTTTGGCCCCCAGATATTTTCCAGTGTCCGGCCAAACATCCACAATGAGAACATATTGAAAAATATATGTCCAATGCTTGCATGGGTAAACATGTGTGTGAATACCTGGAATGGCCTGAAGTTGGGATGCTGGATCGGCCATAACCCAAATACCCCTTCTAAGCCGTATTCTTCAACGCCGTCAAAATAGATCTTATCCCTAAACAAAAATTTTGTTGCCAGGAAAAAAAGCGCGTTGATAAACAAAAGATTTTTAACAATCGGTGGTAACCCTTCCGGTCTTGTATATCGAAAACTCATGTGGTAAAATTAGGCTAAGAGGATAAAAGAGAAAAAAGAGATAAAACGACAATCGGCTAAGAGAGAAAAAGAGTGAAAGAGCCATTGGGTTTGGGTTGCTGTTATTTTATAAGTCCTGCATAAAACGAAAAGGAAAAAGTTGTGGTTCTCTCTTTTTTTTCCTTTTCTCTTTTATTCTCTTAGCTTCAACTGTACTACATTTTCAATGTGATGTGTATGGGGAAACATATCTACTGGCTGTACTTTAGTCACGACGTATTTCTCATCTAATAGCCTGAGGTCTCTTGCCTGAGTTGCCGGGTTGCAGCTCACATATACCACTGTAGCGGCGCCAATTTCCAGGATCTTTCGTACCAGTTTCTCATGCATGCCTGCCCGCGGCGGGTCGGTAATGATGACATCAGGTTTTCCATGAGCGGCAAAAAAAGCATCATCACAGATCCTGATCACATCACCCGTAAAAAAAGACGCATTGTGAACGTTATTCAATGCCGCATTTTCCCTGGCGTCATTAACCGCCTCGGCGATCAGTTCAACACCGATAATTCTTTTTGCCATTTTACTTACAAAGATCCCAATGCTCCCCGTACCGCAATAGAGATCATACACGATCTCACTGCCGGTCAATTCGGCAAAATCTCTTGCAATTTTATAAAGCTGTTCGCCCTGTTTGGTATTGGTCTGAAAAAATGATTTTGGCCCGATCTTAAATTGAAGATCTTCCATTGTTTCCGTTACATATCCATTACCGGTGACAACTACAGGATCCAGGTCATGCAGACTGTCGTTCCACTTTGTATTGATCGTGTAAAGTAAAGTTGTGATGCCCGGTACATTTTTTAATAAATGATCAAGCAATGCATTTATCTTTTCGTTATCATGTTCTCCAAATACAACATTTACCATCACTTCACCGGTTGTACAAATTCTTAATAAAACGCTTCTCATAAAACCGGTGTGTAGCCTGTAATCGTGAAAGCTATAATTGTGTTGTCTCGCAAAGCCACTCAACGCTTCTCTTATCGCGTTTGAAGGTTCAGCCTGCAGCCAGCATTTTTCAATTTCAACTACTTTATCAAATAATCCTTTTGCATGAAAGCCAGCCCCCCCGGCCTCATCCCGACTTTCCCCGGTTGATGAACTATAACTAATTATGTCGTTATTTTCATTAAGCGAGGTTTTGTGCGGATGCAATTTTCCCCCTTCGGGGGAATAAAAGGGGCTGGGAATAAATCGTTTGGAGCTAAACGTATATTCAAGTTTATTGCGGTACCATTTATTTTCTTCGGCGCCAAGTACGGGCGGTATTTCCGGGAGGTCAACCTTCCCAATTCTTTTCAGGTTATCCTCCACCTGTTGTCTTTTATAAAAAAGCTGTTTTTCGTAAGGCAGCATTTGCCATTGACAGCCACCACATACTCCGAAGTGCTGGCAGAACGGCTCCGTTCTTTCTTTTGAGAAAGCATGAAATTGCAATGGGTAACCCTCGGCCCAGTCCTTTTTGCTCTTAAAAAGTCTTACATCAACTACATCGCCGGGCACAACCCTTTCAATAAAAACGACCTTGCCATCAACACGGGCAATGCTCTTACCTTCGGCAGCGTAATCCTCCACCAAAACATTTTCAAGCACAATATTTTTCTTTTTTCTTCTCACGGCGCAAAACTAAGCGTTTCAAATCCTTAGTCATACAACGCTTAACAAGCCATTTGCATCTTTTTGTCCCGCATCAGCGGTTTTTAGATAACTTTACCGTTTTTATTATCATTACTCGATGAAGCGTATATTTTCCCTGCTGTTCCTGGTTGGCGCCACCGGTTTTCTATTCGCCCAAACCAATGAATTTGAACTGAAGGTCACATTCAAGCCGTTTAAAAGACAATTCATTTACCTGGGTTATCATTACGGCAAACAAAAGCCTGTGATCGATTCGGTGTTCCTGGATGATAACAGTACCGGCGTTTTTAAACGGGCAAAGAAATTGGAAAAAGGTGTTTACCTGGTCGGGTTTCCCAACAGGACAGGTTATTTTGAGATCCTGATCGATAAAGAACAAAAGTTTTCAGTGACAGCCGATACCGCGAATCTTATTTCCTCATTAAAGTTCGTTGGCTCACCAGACAATACCCTCTTTCTGCAGTACCAGAATTATGCATCCGTAAAAGGAAGAGAAATAGAAGATGCAAAAAGACAACTGGCTGCTGCAAAAACAAAAGCGGATTCAACAAAATGGACCGATGTCATCATTAAAGCTGATAAAGATATTCAGCAATTCCGCCACGACCTTATTGCAAAAAATCCTGATGCAACGATCAGCGCCCTGCTAAAGGCAATGAAGAATCCTGAAGTGCCACCTGCGTCCCAGCACCCGGGCGGTAAATATGATTCCAGCTTTGCCTATCGTTATTTTAAAGACCATTACTGGGATGACACCTGGTTCTTTGATGAACGCCTTGCCCGCACCTCATTTTTTGAAGAAAAACTGGATGAGTATTTTACCACGTTGATCTACCCCAACGCCGATTCGGTGATCAAAGAAATTGACTGGATGCTCGCTTATGCCACAGCAAATGATGAGATGCAGCGTTTCCTTCTTGTGAAGTTTATCAACCGTTATCTCAACCCGCAATACATGTGGGAGGACAAGGTGTATATTCATCTTTTTGAAAAATATTTTTCCCAGAAAGAATATCCATGGCTTAACGAAAAGGGAAAGAAAACAATTTTTGACCGGTACTATAGCATGGCGGCAAATGTATTTGGTTCAACAGCTGCCGACATTGACCTGCCCGATAGTACCGGAAAAATGAAAAAACTCTTTAACATCACGGACCCTTATACTGTTGTTGTGTTCTGGGACCCCACCTGCGGTCACTGTAAGGAAACGCTCCCACGCATCGATTCCATTTACCGCGCCAAGTGGAATAAATTGAATGTAAAAATCTACGCGATAGCAAAAGAAACAGACGGAACAAAAAAAGACTGGCTGAGTTTTATTAACGAGCATCATTTGACCGGCTGGGAACATGTTTATAATTCAAAAGATGCTAATGACGCAAGGGTAAAGAATAATATTCCCAGCTATTACCAGCTTTATGATGTACAGGTGGTGCCTACGCTCTACCTACTTGACAAAAACAAATCTATCTTAGCAAAAAAAATCCCTTTTGACCAGATCGATAAAGTGCTTGACTACAAGCTAAAGGGTCAATAAACCTGATATTTATGAAACTACCATCACTGCTCCTGGCTTTTCTATTCGCCACCTCCCTGCCTGCGCAAACGCTATTCACCTATGGAGGCAAAACTGTTTCGTCAAATGAATATTTAAAAGCTTTCAACAAAGTGTATCCTGCACCTGTTACAGAGAAAGCGAAGAAAATGCGGGAATACCTTGATCTTTATATCAATTCCAAATTAAAGATCCAGGAAGCGATGAACAGGGGCTATGATTCATTGCCTTCTTTTGTTGAAGAATATAATGCGCTCCGCAACCAGGTGATCGAAAATTATATGAATGATCCCGAAAGCCTTAATGCGCTGGTAAATGAGGCTTTTGACAGGAGCCTGAAGGATGTCAAAGTTCAGCACATTTTCATTCCTTATACTACGGCAGCCAATTATTCTGATTCCGCAGTCGTAAAGCTGAAGATCCAGGAAGCCTATATGGAACTGCAATCAGGAAAAAATTTTGATGATGTTGCATTAAAATTTTCCGCCGATCCTGCTGTTGCTGCAAACAAAGGCCATCTTGGATATATCACGGTTTTCTCGTTACCCTACCAATTTGAAAATATTATTTATAATCTCTCACCGGGGAAATATTCAACACCTCACCGATCAAATTCAGGCTATCATATTTTCAAGAATATAGAAGAAAGAAAAGCTGTTGGAAGGATAAAAGTTTCACAAATACTTCTTGCGGTACCACCGGGCAGCGATGATGCAGCCAAGAAGAAGATCGCGGCAAAAGCAGATTCTCTTTATAACCGTTTACAAAAAGGAGATGATTTTGGAAAGCTTGCGGGTTTGTTTAGCAATGATGTTGTATCATCTGCGTCTAATGGCCAGGTACCCGAATTCGGTTTAGGCAGCTATGACCCGGTATTTGAAGCCGTAGCATTTTCTTTGCCGGCGGACGGCGCTCTTTCAAAGCCATTTCTTACTGCTCATGGCTATCATATAATAAAAAGAGGGTCCCTTATACCACCTTCAGCGGTGAAGAATAAAAGAAATCTCGATATTACCCGGATGCTTGTCGAAAAAGATGGGAGAATAAATGTTGCAAAAGAAAGATTGTACAATAAGATAATCGCAAAAGCAGGTTACAAACAATTCAATATTGACCAGGTAATGCTGCAAATGTTTCTGGACAGTGTGCTGGCGTCAAGACCGCCATCGTTGGGTAATCCTGTAAATAAATCAACTGCTTTATTCAGTATCGGAGGATCAACAAAGGTTGTGAATGATCTTGTCAGTTATTCGATTGCCAACCGCTACAAAACGGATGGCAGCGGTCTAAAACCTTTTAACCAGCTTAATGATGAATTTAAGAAGGCTTCGGTAATGGAATATTACCGCGCTCATCTTGAAGAGTTCAATGAAGATTTTAATGCACAAATGAAAGAATTGAAAGATGGCAATCTCTTTTTTGACATCATGATGAAAGAGATCTGGTCAAATGCACAGAGTGATACTGCCGGTCAGCGAAAATTTTATGAACAGAACAAGAATAAATACAAATGGAACTACAGCGCAGATGCTGTGATATTTTATTGTGGTGATGATGCCACAGCGAAGACATTCAGGGACATGCTTTTGAAAGACAAATCAAAGTGGAAGGAAGTGCTGGAAGGTTTTAGCGATAAGGTCACGTCTGACTCTGCCCGTTTTGAAATAAGTAAGATACCCGGTGCGCAAAAAGCAACTGCAAAGCCAGGCGCCATCACAAATATTGTAAAAAACAAAGATGATAACAGCGCATCGTTTGCGTTGATATTTAAAATTTACCCAATGCCGGGACAAAAATCTTTTGCCGATGCCCGCGGTGACGTAGTGTCCGATTTCCAGGATGATATGGATAAAAAATGGATAGCTGAATTAAAAAAGAAATACCCGGTAAAGGTGAATGAAGATGTTTTAAGAACGATATCAAAATAAACCGGGATTTATTTGATCAATACGATTGATGAGGAAATCAGGATACTTACGATATAAGGTAACACCCAATTATCATCAAAAATCCTTTACAACATGAAAATCCTGGTTCGTCAATCAAAGTCTTTGTTCAGACCAGCTTTTACCGATTGAGCATTCACAACTACATTTTCTTTCCTGCCCTGATTATTAGTTCCATGTACCACAAACCCAACGATCCTGCATTTAGAAATATCATACCCCGTTGCATCAACTGAAAAATTAATATCAGTGACACCGCCCCTGGTCTGGTTAGCGACAGGGAGATTATCTCCATAAAGCCCGGTCAATGTTTTTCTTAAAACGGCATTGTGAGTATAGTTATTGATCGGGTTTGGCAAACCAAAATAATTATAGTTGACTTGCGGATATACTTTACCATCCTCCACCAAATACAGGACTAACCTCATCGGTACGGAGGTATTGACATCATATTTAACTTTTGCAATACCGCTGATCGTGTTTCCTGAAACCGACGTTTGAAATGCAATGCCTAATGGTGGTCTCCTGTTTGTGAATTGCAGATCAAACTCTGAATAACTTTCATTCCATTTTCGATCCCTGTTAATCATTACGGTTGGATAACCTGTAACCTGGAAAAACGAAGCAAGTATACCATGGCCGGAAAAAGTATAGGGATCATTACCTGGTCCGTGATTCGCCACAACAATTGTATTTGGGTTGCTGTTGGCATAAGTTTCAATGGGCATGCCTACTCTTGGACAATGACCGCACCATGTGCCGGTATAATCTTCAACAATAATTTTTTGAGAGAAGGGTGAAGCACCGGGATTTGTCGCGTTGATAGTAACGCCGGCAGATTCAACTCCTGATCTTACTGCCTTAACCGTATGACTTCCGGAGACACTCGTCCACCATGAACTTCCCTGGATTATTTGGTTGTCAACATAAAAAACACATGAAGTGGTGATGTCATTATTGTTTTGATCCTTTGCCGTAAATGTTATAGTTTCCCAACCATCAGCGGTGATCGATGTTTTGCTGAGAGTTAGCTGTGGAGGAGGAGTGGTATTATCGCCACCACTATTGCCCCCTTTTGAACAGGATAACATGGTAAGTGCAGAAAATACAAGGACAGCGGCCAGGTGAAGCTTGTTTAGTCTCATAATAAGCAGTTTGTATAAAACTTAAGAGAACAAATCCTACATTAATCGGTAACAAAAATAATATCTTGCCCCAGCTATTTTGTAATATTTATTCTATAATTGAAGATATGAAAAAAACAACTTTAATCATTGTCACTTTCCTTATCGCTACGATGAGTTTTGGTCAAAATGATCTTCCGGATATAAAGCTCAGGTCGCTTACAGGTGATGAGGTTCGTTTTAATTCATTTGGGAACAATGATACCCTGTTGATCGTAAGTCTTTGGGCCACCTGGTGTGTCCCCTGCATCCAGGAGTTGGAAGCAATCAGCGAACAATATGAAGAAAGACAAAAAGAGATCCCTTTTAAGCTGCTCGCTGTTTCAATTGATGACAGCCGCACAACACAAAGGGTAAAGCCATTTGTAAAAGGCAAAGGATGGCCTTTCGAAATTTATCTTGATGTAAACAGCGATCTGAAACGGGCACTTAATATCAATGATGTGCCACATGTTTTCATAATTAAGAAGGGAAAGATCGTCTACCAACACAATGGTTATGTAGCCGGTAATGAAGAAGAATTATTTGAAAAAATAAAAACGCTGTAAACCGCCTGCTTGTATGAAAAAAATTCAACTGCTTGTTTTTGGTCTCCTGACCAATGTTTTCATAATAGCACAGACAGACAATGGGCATTTTAGCGGAAGCTTTGAATCGTACACCCAATTTTATCATAAGGATGATAAGATCGGTGCGGTTGTGCCACAGGATAAGATCGGTTCCAACAATTTTTTGAAGCTTGATTATAATTACAAACAGTTTACCGCAGGACTGCAGTTTGAAGCGTACCTGCCAGCTATACAGGGATTCCCTTTTTCAGAAAATAGCGGGAAACTGGTAAATAAATATTTTAGATACACGGCAAATAATTTTTCAATCCAGGTTGGTGATTTTTATGAACAGTTTGGAAGCGGGCTGGCATTCAGGGCATGGGAAAACCGGCAAATAGGAATTAATAATGCACTGGAGGGAGCAAATATTCATGTTGCTCCTTTATCGTTTCTGACGATCAAAGCGATCTATGGAAGACAACGAAAGGTCTTTGCCTATGCCAATAGCAATGTAAGAGGCCTTGATGCTGAAATTGATTTTTCGAAAACAGGTAAAACAACGCCTGAAACCAGGGTCGCGGCAGGGTTTAGCTATGTTAGCCGTTACCAACTATATACCGGTCCGATCACTGATTTTCCTGCTACCGTTAATGCAACTTCAACAAGACTTGATATCGGAGGTGCTGTTGCGTCGGCATCATTTGAATATGTATATAAGAAAAGAGATCCGCATGACGCGAATAATTTTGACAATACAAGCGGAAAGGCGTTTTTAACAAATCTCTCCCTGGCAACAGGAAATTTTGGAGCCTTGCTTACCTTTCGCACCCTGGAAAATATGGATTTCCGCAGTGAAAGGGAATCTCTTCAAAGCATCGGCTTGATGAATTACATTCCTTCGCTTACCAAACAGCATGATTACCTTACCACCAATATTTATGTCTATAATGCACAGGCCATGGGGGAAATTGGCGGTCAGGTTGACCTGTTTTATAATGCACCTAAAGGAACCGGGCCTGGAGGAAAATTTGGTTCGAAATTCTCTCTCAACTTCTCAAGTTACAGTGGTCATAATGATTCAGAAGATCTTTTCAGCTTTGGCGACAATGAATATTTTCACGATCTGAACTTTGAATGGAAAAAGAAATGGAGTGAAAAATTCACGACAATATTTTTATATCAAAATATTTTTTATAACAAGCTTGTTATCGAAGGTGAACCTGTTCCAGACGTAAAAACCAATACAGTCGTGCTGAATGCTCTTATAAAATATGCTAAGAAAAAAGCAGCTCGTTTTGAACTTCAGCATTTAGCTACCAGACAGGACAAAGGCAATTGGGCTGCTGCGCTAACGGAATTTTCCTTTGCCCCAAAGTGGACATTTTATCTGAGTGATCTTTATAATTATGGGAAAACAGACACACATTATGCAACGATAGGTGGCAGCTATACAAATAGGGGAACAAGATTTGGCCTAAGCTATGGCCGACAAAGGGCCGGGTTGTTTTGTGTAGGCGGAGTTTGTCGTTTTGTTCCTGCGGCAACGGGAGTAACGGCAACATTGACAACAACTTTCAACTAAAATCAGGATTTACCTGATAGAAGGGATTAATGAGGAAATTAGGATGGTTACAAGGTATGTTCGTTTCCAATTTTCCGCAACAATCCTATTGATCGTGATCCTGACCTGGTTCAAAGTTGTTTCACTACATTACAAACAACATTCGGTTTTCCAAGCGTATAATAATGCAGTACGGGAACTCCTGCTGCTTTCAATTCTTTTGATTGGGCCAGCAACCATTCCGTGCCAACCTGTTCTACACAGGCATCATCTTTACATTGAAGTATTTCATTTGATAATTCTGTAGGAATATCGACATAAAAAGTTCTGGGAATGATACTGAGTTGTTTTTTTGAAGTAACCGGTTTCAGCCCGGGTATAATGGGAACAGTAATTCCCGCATCACGGCATTCCTTTTCAAATTCAAAGAATTTTTTATTATCAAAGAACATTTGGGTAACGATATATTCGGCCCCTGCATCCACTTTATCTTTCAGGTAAGAAAGATCGGTTTGCATATTTGGCGCTTCAAAATGTTTTTCAGGGTAGCCAGCCACCCCGATACAGAATTTAGTACCATTTGTTCCTTTCAGATCCTCTTCCAGGTAAATGCCATTATTTAGATTTACCACCTGTCTTAATAATTCAATGGCATATTTATGTCCTCCGGGTTCGGGCTCAAATGAGGTTTCGTTTTTTGCAGCATCGCCCCGAAGTACCAAAACATTATCAATGCCAAGATAACTCAGTGTTAATAATGCGTCTTCAGTATCCTGTACCGTAAAACCACCACAGATCAAGTGAGGAACCGTATCAACATTATAGCGGTTCATGATAGAAGCACAAATAGCTTCCGTGCCCGGCCGTTTGCGTACCACTACTTTTTCAAAACTGCCGTCAGATCTTTTTTTAAAAATATGTTCGCTCCGGTGATAGGTAACATTTATGTAAGCGGGTTTGAATTCCATCAACGGATCAAGGTGATTATAAATTGCGGTTATTCCTTTTCCTTTTAAAGGCGGAAGTATTTCAAAGGAGACCAGCGTGCCTTTAGCCTGTTTAATATGATCGATGATTTTCATTCGTTGTGTACGCTTTATTAAGCGGTGCAAAACTAAGCATGATAGGATCATTACGCAAATAGATGTTAAAGCAAATCCATACTTTGATCATTTAAACATTCAACCCTTATTTTTGCTGCCGATGCCAGTTTCCATTGTCACAAAAGATCTTGTTAAACGCTACCGGCAACGTACGGTAGTTAATCACGTTTCAATTGAAGTGAACCAGGGGGAGATCGTTGGTTTATTGGGTCCAAACGGCGCCGGTAAGACAACCACTTTTTACCAGGTTGTCGGTCTGATAAAACCGGATGAAGGAGATGTTTTCCTGAATAACGTTAATATCACCAGTCTGCCGATGTACAAAAGAGCAAAAATGGGGATTGGTTACTTACCACAGGAACCATCTGTATTCCGGAAGCTTACTGTAGAAGATAATATTATGGCCGTTCTTGAAATGACAAAAATGAAGAGCAGTGAACGGCACCAGAAGCTTGAAACACTGATCAGTGAATTCCATCTGCAACATGTTCGAAAGAGTAACGGCGATGTAGTAAGTGGTGGTGAAAGAAGAAGAACCGAGATCGCAAGAGCATTGGCAACGGATCCAAAATTCATTTTATTGGATGAGCCATTTGCCGGTATTGACCCTATTGCTGTTGAAGACATCCAAGCTATTGTTGCAAGAATGAAATATAAAAATATCGGTATTCTTATCACGGATCATAACGTAACAGAAACATTAAGCATTTGCGACCGGGCTTATCTTCTGATCGAAGGAAAGATATTCAAACACGGATCTGCGGAGGAATTGGCAGCTGACGAAGACGTAAGGAGATTATACCTCGGGAGAAATTTTGAATTGAGAAGAAAGGATTATTTGCATGAAGAAGCAAGAATGAATGATGCCGGGGAGCGCATCAACAGGGATATAATTGACGACTTACCTGATATTAGTGACATATTATAGCTACACATTTTTCCCTTTACCTACCCGTTTTTCTTTACTTTGCCGGTATCAATGAAATTGCTCAGCCCGGCTATATCATCCCTGGCCCGCATGCGGATGTGGCGCATTGACGCATGGAAAAATAATCCAATTGAAGCTCAACGTGATGTATTACAAAATTTAGTTACGGCCGCTCAATACACCGAGTTTGGAAGGAAATACAATTTTTCAGAACTATTCACCGTGAGAGCTTTCAAACAGGCTGTTCCGATTCATGATTATGATGACATGAAACCCTATATAAACCGTATTCTTGACGGCGAGCAAAATGTGTTATGGAATACGCCGATCTATTGGTTTGCAAAAAGCAGCGGAACGACAAGTGACAAAAGCAAATTCATTCCCGTGAGCGATGAGAGCCTGCAGGATTGTCATTACAAAGGCGCAAAAGATGTATTGACACTTTACTACAATTTCAATCCTGCCTCCGAACTGCTAACGGGTAAAGGATTGGTGATCGGAGGCAGCCATACCATCAGCCAGGTAAACCCGGATGCGCAATATGGGGACCTTAGTGCGGTGTTATTACAGAATTCACCATTTTGGGGGCATTGGATCAGGACACCTGATCTTAGCATCGCATTAATGGATGAATGGGAAAGCAAGATCGAGAAGCTTGCCAATAGCACGATCAAAGAAGTAGTTACCTCGATTTCAGGGGTACCTACATGGACATTGGTTCTATTTAAACGCATAATCGAGCTCACGGGCAAAAAATGCATTGCTGATGTTTGGCCAACACTTGAGCTTTACCTGCACGGCGGTGTTTCATTCACTCCTTATAAAGAACAATTCAAAAAACTGATCGGCAAAAACATTCATTACCTGGAAATGTATAATGCCAGTGAAGGATTTTTCGCGGCATCAGACAACCCCGGTGAAGAAGGAATGCTGCTTTTCCTGGATCATGGGATCTTTATGGAATTCATGCCCGTAAGTGAATATGGAAAAAAAGAACCGCAAACGATCGGCCTCCAGGATGTTGAGATGCATAAGAACTATGCCCTGGTGATCTCAACCAATGGCGGCTTATGGAGGTATTTGTTGGGTGATACCATACAGTTCACTTCATTAAAGCCCTTCAAGATAAAAGTTTCAGGCAGGTTGAAGCATTATATCAATGCATTTGGCGAAGAAGTGATCGTGGACAATACCGATAAGGCGATTGCAATTGCAAGCGAAATAACAGGCGCTGTTGTTGCTGATTATACCGCTGCTCCTGTTTATTTTTCTGATTCGTCAAACGGGGCACATGAGTGGCTGATCGAATTCGACAAAGCCGCGTCGGATCTGAATAGGTTTACAAAAGAATTGGATGCTGCTTTGAAATCGATCAACAGTGATTATGAAGCAAAAAGGCATAGAGACATTGCCCTGCGATCTCCAATTGTACATGCAGTGAAGAAAGGAACTTTTACGGAATGGTTAAGAAGCAAAGGAAAGTTGGGCGGGCAGCATAAGGTGCCGCGACTTTCCAATGAAAGAACACTGATTGAAGAGATCTTATTGCTGACTAAAGATTAAAAAATGATCCCCCGTCGGAGCAATGAATGCTCAATAGAATTATCCCGATATTTGCCGGACTGACTTCAAAAACAAATTCATGAAGCTATTACAAGGAAAAGTTGCTATAGTCACCGGAGCTGCCCGTGGTATCGGTGAAGCGATCGCTACAAAATTTGCAGAGCATGGAGCTAATGTTGCATTTAGTTATGTGAGTGACAGCAGTGCAGATAAAGCCGCTGCGTTGGAAAAAAAGTTGCAGGACATGGGCGTAAAAGCAAAAGCATATAAAAGTAATGCAGGCGACTTTGCACAATGTGAATCATTCGTGAATGATGTTTTGAAAGAATTTGGAACGGTTGATATATGCGTGAACAATGCCGGTATATCAAAAGACAATTTGATGTTGCGGTTATCACCTGATCAGTGGGATGATGTGATAAAAGTGAACCTGAACAGTGTATTTTATATGACCAAGCAGGTGATACGTCCTATGATGAAAGCAAAGAATGGTGCTATTATTAACATGAGTTCGATCATTGGTGAGATGGGTAATGCCGGGCAAACAAGTTATGCTGCATCAAAAGCGGGAATCATCGGGTTTACAAAATCGGTAGCAAAAGAATTGGGGAGCCGCAATATTCGTTGCAATGCAATTGCCCCCGGATTTGTAGAAACCGATATGACGAGTTATTTGAAAGATGGAGCTGCTGCAGAAAAATACAAGGCCGGAATTCCCCTGGGTCGTTTTGCGTCAGGTGAAGAGATCGCTAACACTGCATTGTTCCTGGCAAGCGACTGGGGAAATTATATTACGGGGCAAACGATCAGTGTTTGTGGCGGATTAAATATTTAAACCATGATTTACAGGATTATTCCGGATGTATGAGGATATATGGATAATTCTACTAAATGGTTTCATTCCTATTGGGGGGCAAAAAATGAGTATTTGTGAGCTGAATTATCCTACCCGCTTTTACCGGATTTCCCGGGGTTTGGTGTAAATGTCGCTATCTCCTCTTTATCCTGAATAATCCTCTAAAGCGTGGTTTAGTTTTATCCCTCTTTTCTGAATATAAGAATGCCACAGGATCATTGCAGCAATAGTCCGGTATGGCCGCCAGGGTTCGGCAATGGCAAGAAGATCTTCCCTTGATATATGAGGATGTAGTTGCTTTGTCTCTTTCAAACTATTCACCAGGGCTATATCACCCAGAGGAAACAGATCGGTTCTTTGTAATGCATGCATCAAGAAAACATCCACTGTCCAGTCGCCAATTCCCTTTATCTTTTTTAGTTCATACCGGACCTCATCCTCATGCGCCGAAGAGATCTTTTTAAGGTTCAATTGTTTTGTTTGAATCGCCCGGGCCAATTCTCTGGCATAAATGGTTTTTTGCCGGCTAAAATAACAGGCTCGCAATTCAGTGTCCGTCAGTGAAAGGATCTTTGCGGGAGTGACATAACCTGTTTTTTGTTTTAGTTTTTTAAATGCAGCATAAGCTGAAGCTAGTGAAACCTGTTGTTCAAGAATCGTTAGAATTAATGTTTGAAATGTCGCTGGTCTTGTCCACATAGGCGGATGACCATGTTGCTTAATAACGGAGTAGAGATCTTTGTCGATTCGGCCGAGTTTGTTGCAGATTTCCTTAAAATTCGTAGCATCAAATGTTTGCATATAATTCCCCGAAGTTATCTCTCAAGCCTGAAATTGATTAAACCCCTTGCCTGCGCAACATCCACTATGATTTGAATTTACTAATGGCGTGACTGGTAGCCTCACTTAAAACCAACCGGCCGCTGACCTTTGCCCTGTCAGTTAACAAATGATCCCAATGTTCGGTTCCTTTCCAGAATATTTTTTTCATTTCAGCCATTGCATCCGGGTTCGAAAGAGAAAGTGTATGCGTAAGCCGGTGAATGGCATCATCCATTTCCTCCACAGTAGCATGCAATTCTGCAAACAACCCTTTTCTTCTCGCCCAATCTGCATTGCGCCAATGCGCCGCGTCTATGGCTAACTGGCTAAAGGCGGATATGCCGATCTTCCTTTCGACCGCAGGGCCTACCACAAATGGACCAATGCCAATTGCTAATTCACTTAATCTTACTTCGGCAGCTTCCGTTGCAATTGCATAATCAACGGATGCAACAAGGCCCACTCCGCCGCCAACGCATCTTCCATGAATACGCCCAATGATAAATTTGGGACAAAGACGCATGGCGTTTATTACATGAGCAAAACCGGAAAAAAACACAGCTCCTTCTTTTTCATTTTTAATAGCAATCAATTCTTCAAACGATGCCCCCGCACAAAATGCCTTCTCACCCGCCGAACGAAGAATGATAACTATGGTGTCAGGATCTTCTCCCGCATGTTTGATTGCAACAGCAAGGTCATGCAGAATTTTTGCAGGCAATGAATTGCTTTGCGGATGAAAGAATTCGATTGTCGTGATGCCTTTGTGTGTTTCTGATTTAATGTTACCGCTCATAAGCTAAGAGTATAAAAGAGAAAATGAGGTAAAGAGATCCTTTTCCAAAATTATTAAACACCCGGTGAATTCCATCCTTCATTAAGTCAACTTTAAAATTTATCAGCATTCCATGCTTTAAATTGAGCAATGAGAGGTGGGTACGTGTTTGTTTAAAATTGACAGCCGGCAATGGGTAAAGTGATTTTAGTTCAAGAACAAGTTTTCTTTCGGCAAACAGGTCAAGTTTGTAAGCATCTTTGATAACCAGTTCTTCATATTCAATTGGTAATAAGACTTGTCATTCAGTATGAATACCAAGCTTTATTAATTCATAATAAAGAATTTCCTCATAAACTCTCTCGAAACAACCGGGCCCTTTTTTGGAATGTATCTTAATACACAGGTCGACAACAATCCCTGTAAGTTTATTAATTTCCATAGGTCTGATCTAGTCTACCAGGACAAAGCAAAAAAAAGGAAAAAACCTTACCAATACCTTTTTATCTCCTTTTCTCTTTTAATCTCTTAGCCCATTTTTGCCACCATTGTTAGAATCGTTGCCACCCCAGTTATCTCATTTGCCTCATCAATAAATTCCACGAGCCATTTTACAATTCCTTTTTCAATATCATCTCCTCTCTTAAAGTCCTCTGGTTTTTCGATCACCCGTTTATCGCTTGGCAGTTTTTCTTTGCAGGTGAACCGGATATGAATTTCAGCTCCGGGATAAACCGGTTTGGTAAAGCGAAGTTCATCAATACCATAATTCAACAGCACAGGATTTTTCTCATAACTATCAACAAATAAACCGGCGGCGATACTCATAATAAAATATCCATGCGCCACCTGCTGCTCAAACATCGTCCCTG
>JAICPX010000691.1 GCA_025929635.1 Chitinophagaceae bacterium | reverse complement strand
CATGTGACCTAATCCTAATGTGATTCCGCTGGTTAGCGTCGTTTGCTCCCGAAAATACTTCTGGCCCACGGTCCGACTCGTCTCATCTAGTTCGACCACATGTGAATACGCCTGGAACGACCCGGCCGGTTCATTAAATCCAATGTGACCATTCATTCCAATGCCCACCAGCATAAGGTCGATTCCTTTATTTTCAATAATTGTTTTGTCCATTTTCCTGCATTCACCCTGCGGATCTTCCGTTAACGCATCAAACAGGTGGATTTTATCATTGGATATATTTAAAGGCACAAATATGTGGTGCCTTAAGAAATGGTGACAACTTCCTTCGTTAACAGGGGAGATGCCCAACCATTCATCAAGGCCAATAAATGTGCAATTGGCGAAATCGATTCCTTCGGTTCTTGCCATATTTACCATCAAGGTGTAGGCACGCCGTGGTGTGTCGCCTGCTGCCAGGCATAGTACCGCGCTTGGCTTTTGCCTTACCACTTCAATGATTTGATTTGCTGCCCCATGTGACAACGATTCGTAATTTTCATATATCTTCAAATTCATATCATGCTTTCCCGGTTAATGCTTCGCCGGGCGGCCATCGCATTGGCGATAATTGGCATATATCACCGACCCACTTGGTCATATTTCCTTCTGCGGATCTTTTGTCTATGACTAAGAAATGGGCAATAATTTAAACAAGTGCGCCGGTCGATCCAATGATCTCTTGCATGCGGTTAGGAGATTAATATTTTTAAACACTTGTAATTTATGGTTAAACAATATTTCTGTGTTGCGGATATTCTGAATTTCTGGATTTCCGACTCTAATTAGGTTGTGCAACTCGATTACACATAAATTTGCGGTATCTCAACAAAAGGTTCAAAGGCCGTTTTAGTGGAACCAAGTCAGCCTAATTCGCAACAAAACGAGCCTATTCGAAGGTTTTAATGTAAAAAAGTTAAAACCTTATTTTTAGGCATGGATTTAACGAAAGAATGTTCTACCTTTTCTCTAGTTGAGCAGCATAACAATGGTAGGTCTCCGCACCTTGCAAGCCTTTTAATAGAAATCTTCACCTATGAGCGAAAGTCAATCTAACCCGGACAGTCCGCAGGCGGTAGCAGCGGAAAGTTTAAAGCTATCGATGGAATCGATCATCGATAAGGTCCGATGCCACAGAAACGACTTAATTAAAGACCTGTTAAAGGATGGTAAAATTCAGTCTTACTTCCTGACGACTCACCAAAAGACTATTAGCCCGGTCCGGATAGAATTTATCCGGAGGGAATTGAAAACTTTATCAACAACGCCGGTAGACCTTATTCACTATGCAGCTTTGATCAAGGACATCCGAAAAAATAACAGTTTTGAATCCTTCAGTGACAATCAGATATTTTACGATGAATTAGAACTTATCTTTCGAAGATACAACTACTGATTTTCCAACTAATCTAAATCGGTTTATTTTGGTTCTGGTCCTGATCGAGGACGACTCGATAACACAGGCATACAGTTATAACATCGCGGAACTTTGTCACTGGACAAAAAGTGGGATCAACT
>JAICPX010000162.1 GCA_025929635.1 Chitinophagaceae bacterium | reverse complement strand
TCTAAGCCCTACCGGTTAAAGGACATGGACGATGTAGACTATGTTACTGAGATAAAAGAAACATTACACACTGAAAAATACCAGGCGTATTTGAAATTGAGGGAAACCTATAGGACACAGCCTGGTTTTTATTTCGATATGGCAGAACTCTTTTTTGATGCCGGATTAAAAAAGGAAGCTTATGAAATACTAATGAATGCAGCTGAAGTATCACGGGGACAGTGGCAGGCATTAAGGGCCGTGGGATTTATTCTGGAGAGTTGGAGATGGTTTGACAAGGCGATCGAAGTTTACGAGGCCCTGGCAGAAAGTTATCCTGGCAACCTGTATATACGTCGTGATCTTGCTTTAGCCTATTACCAGCACGGACAATACCAACAGGCGGTGGCGACATTATATAATGCCATTAAAGGCAATGTGTATGACTATGGAGATTGGTATGTTGCAACAAGAGTATCTATGCTCAATGAAATGAATGCCATCATTGCAATACACAGGGACTCGCTGATCATTGATTTTATTCCGGCATCTTTGATCAGGCCTTTGCCGGTTGATCTGCGTATTGTATTGGAAAGTAACGGCAGCGGCCTGGGTAATGTGATCATCAAAGAGCCAGGTGGTGAAGTTTGTTCGTATACAAAACCAATTACTAAAAACGGTTATATGGACAATGATTTTTATTTTTCATCTGAATACCAAACAAAATATGCAAAGGAAGGTAAATACAAAATATCTGTGAATTACTACAGTTATAACACATGGCAATACGGCATACCTGATTATATCCGGATCATAACGTTTAAGAACTTCGGTAAACAAGGACAGGAAATAAAAATAAGCAATGTGATCATGGATAATCAATCCGGCGAAATTGAAATAGGGGAAATAAAATGGTAGTTAATAAAAACGATAGTTGGGAGCTGCCACCTGGCCTTTCAATTATTCAGCGGCGGTAAATTCCAATAGTTTCTCTTTGTCGCGGTAGAGAATGAGCGCTTTCTCCTTTATTTCAAAACGATTCGCATTTTCTAATTGTTTGAGATAATTATTTTCTATTTGCTGTACCTGTTCACAATACATTTTAGTTGAGAAAATATTTTTAAAGCTTACTTTATTTCCCTCTACGGTAGTAGTGCTGCCAAAACTATTGCAACTTCCATTTCCACCCGCGCTTCCTTTTTCTTTATCAAAGCGGATAAAAGCCCTGGTATTGACGTCTTCTTGTTTACCACTTTCGTAGATCTTCTTTAAAGACCATTTGATATCATACAAACTGGTATCATACAAAGGTGCAGATGCATTCATAGTTTCTTTCGATGATTTGCATGCAGTTGCTATCAACATAATTCCAATACAAGTAAATAACCATTTCATCTTTTAGCGATTTTTACAATAGATGCAATTCAATGTCCCGATACATGCAGAAAAATGTTAAAGCTTTTTTAGTTTCAACCCATAAAAAAAACCCCTGTGGAAACAGAGGTCGCAACCAAAACTAACTGCTTATGAGAATTAATTCAGATTATAATTGTATTGAAAATTATGCTTTCCAAAATACCCACCTTCTCTTTCTTCCTGTTCGGTGATCACAAAATCTTCTCTATATGACGCAAATCTTGACTTTTTAGTATGTGTTGCTTCCCGTTTTTGCTTTTTCTTTTGAAGATTCTTTTTCATAACACTGGTTTAGACTTATCATTTTCCAATTACCGTGCCAGTTGATTTTCTAGATATCAACCTGCTTTGCACAACGCAATGCACATTTCTTAAAACCAGTCTTTTGGAGATAAAAAAGTTTTAAACTTTTACATAGATCTTCCTTTTATCCATCCACCAGCAGATCATCCACATAAAAATGATAAAGCAGATCGCAAAGACGAGAGAGCCAATCTCCGGTTCACCCGGTATTTTAGCACACACATGTTTGTAGAACCAATGCCACGGATTGGTATAAATTTGTTTGCCGGCCTTATCAACTCCATCCGGAATGCGGATCAGCCATAGGGCTTTTGGAAGAAAAGCGCTTAAAGCAAAAACAAACAAAGCATTCTTGCCAAACACATCAAAGAATTTACTCAGCCAGCCTTTATAACTTCTCACTTCTATCAAATAGATCATCGTTGCGATGGTAATTGTTGCAAGACCGGAAGTATAAACTGTGTAGGAACTTGTCCATATTTTCTTATTGATCGGGAACACCATGTCCCAGCAAAAGCCGGTGATCAACATAGCAACTCCTGCAACGAATAACCCGGTCAGCATTTCGAAATTCTTTGACTGGGCAATTGCATCGTTCGTCCTGGCTTTTTTTTGAATATAGTCTCCAACCAGGTATCCGAATATGACGTTTACTATTGCGGACATAGTGCTCATGATCCCTTCGGGATCAAAAGCATAGGGCTTACCATTCACTCTTTCACCGTGATAAATATGTGGTTCGCCTAAAATAGCCTTGTCCACATCATTTCCGAACCATCCGGTGATACTATACGGATCACCTTTTTCACCAAGTGTATAGCACAGTACCCAATAAGCCAGTAAAAGGATGAGCCCGGCAAAAAAAGCTATCCTTGGTTTGAGATAATATATAATTACAGAAGCCAATAAATAACAAACGGCGATCCGTGCAAGCACACCAGGAATTCTTACGCCCTGGGGATTTCCTTTCTCATCAACATATGACCAGGGTTTAAAAACCAGTACATCACCCGACCATTTTACAAATGGCCACCATGTAAGAAAAAGTCCGATCGCAAAAATTACCAGGCTTCTTGTCAGCACTTTTTTCCAGAACACAGCATCGCCACCGGCCTGCAACCGTGGCATTACAAATGACAGCGCATTGCCAACGGCAAATAGAAAAAATGGAAATACAAGGTCGGTGGGTGTAAGTCCATGCCATGGGGCATGTTCCAGCGGGGCATAAATATGAGCCCAGCTTCCCGGATTATTTACCAGGATCATCAGGCAGACGGTGGCACCGCGAAAAACATCAAGAGAATAGAATCGTTGATTCAAAGCAATGTTGGTTGAGCTAAAGATAGCTTTAAAACATATATAAGATTAAGCTACAAAATCAAATTGGGGAAACTACGCAACACTTATCAACCCATGTGGGTAAAACATTCAGTCTCCGAAGATTTTACTTTATGTCCAGTCACATTTCCCCCTATATTTGCAACCGGGTCAAAAGATCGGTTTGATCCTAAAATTCATTCCTGGAAACCAGTCATATGAAAACTTACCTGTGTGACTGAGATGGCGAAGCCGTCAAAAAAAATTCAGTGGGTATAAGAAAATGGCTGGCCGTTTACACCCGGCCAAGATGGGAAAAAAAAGTTAACCAACTGCTGACAGAAAAAGGTGTAGAAAGTTATTGTCCTCTGAACAAGGTGAGAAGAAAATGGAGTGACCGCGTGAAAATAGTAGAGGAACCACTTTTCAAATCTTATGTTTTTGTGAAAGTAAATGATGAAGATCGTTCGGATGTGCGAATGACATCAGGAGTTATCAATTTTGTCTATTGGCAAGGTAAACCGGCTGTGATAAAGGAAAAGGAGATCAATGCTATTAAGCGGTTTTTGGATGAGTATGAACATGTAGAAGTGCAGCCGCTTGAAGTAAGAGTGAACCAGCGTGTGAAGATCACCGCAGGTCCATTGATGGACCAGGAGGGACAAGTGCTTGAAGTAAAAAATAAAAAAGCAAAAGTGGCAATCGATAGTCTTGGGTATATGCTGGTAGCCTCGGTTGAAAAAACCAAACTGGCGGCCGTAAAAACAAAATAAACAAACGTATATTTGAAAAGAAAACCGCTAAAACCCAATATAGCCTTCATGAAATTCCTTTCGATCCTATTCCTTCCATTTCTTGCAATCACACTACTTACATCTTGCAAAACACAAAGATCGTTGGGGTATGTGGAAGATTTTACAGACACCACCGGGACAATTCAGGTAAAATACCCTGAGCCTGTTATACAGACAAATGATGTTTTATCGATCGTTGTCTATAGCGAAGCGATTGATGGCGGCGAAACAGATCGATTATATAATCTTGCAAATACAGGGAGCGGGAGTTCGACAACACAAGGATTTGTCGTAGATAATGACGGTTACATTCAGTATCCAAGGGTCGGGAAATTAAAAGCGGATGGGTTAACAAAGCCGCAGTTGGCTGAGGAGATAAGAAAAAAACTTGAAACTGAATTACAAAACCCGGCTGTGATAATAAGGCTGATCAACTTTAAGATCACAATGTTGGGAGAAATATCACGGCCAGGTCCCATCACATTACCAAGTGAAAAAGTAACAATTCTTGAAGCCATAGGACTTGCTGGCGACGTAAACCAATATGGAAAAAAAGATGACATTGTAGTGCTTCGGGAAGTAGACGGTACGGTTGAACACGGGAAAGTGGATCTTACGTCCAAAACGCTTTTTGAATCACCATTTTATTTTCTGCGCCAGAATGATGTGGTTTTGGTGAACCCGAATAAGAACAAGGCACGGTTAAGCGACCAGGTATTTAATCAAAGACTTGGCATAGCATTCAGTATTATCAATGTCATTGCATTATTATATAATGTATTCAGATAAAATATTCTTAGTTAATGGAGGCCAATCAATCCGGCAATAAAGACCTCGGTAATCTTTCGATAAAGGATCTTTTCTTTAAGTATGTCAGGTTTCTTCCTGTATTCCTGGTATCAGTAGCGGTGTGCTTGCTCGGTGCTTACCTGTACTTGCGTTATACTACACCAATTTACAGAGTAACCGGAACGTTGACATTTAAAACCGAGGAATCAAATCGCGGTGGCAGGTTCAACGAAATTTTCATGGCCAAAGGTGTAAGTGATGTACAAGCCGAAATTGAGATCCTGAAATCCCAACCGCTAATGGAAAGAGTCGTTGATTCGGCAAAACTTCAAACAAATTATTATGCTGTTGGTAAGATCAAAACATTGAATATTTACAATGGCTGTCCGTTTCGTTTGGAGATCATCAGCCTGAGAGATTCTTTTGCTTCATTCAAAATGAATATTACGTTCACCTCGGAAGATGAGTTCCGTGTAAACAAAGAAGCAACCAGGTACAGGTTTCAGGATGAGTTTGCCAATGTATTTGGTCATTTTAGACTGGTGCAGGTTCGCCCCGGGGTTGCAGGTAAGGAGTATAATGTTGAATGGAAATCCACGCCCGAACAAGCTTCTATTTATGCTCCAATGGTAAGAGTAGCCCCAAAAATAGCCGGTTCCACTATTTATAATATTCAGTTTGACTATACGAATTCAGCGTTGGCAGCTGATATTATAAATAATTTAATGGTTCGTTATAAGGATGTGAGCATTGAGGATAAGAACGCTACTATTAAACAACGGCTGGAGTATATCGTACAGCAGCTGGCAAGAATTGACCGGGATCTTGACAGCATAGAAGCCAGGAGGATTTCTTATATCAACGAAAACAATTTATCAGCTTATGAGGCACAGCTGGCAAATTATTTCAATATACAAACTGAATCAAATCAAAAGATCGCAGATCAAAGGCATCAGCTAAATGTGATCGACCAGCTGAGGGTGTATCTTGAAGATGGAATGAATGAGTTTGAGAAAACACCCTCCGCACTGAGTTTGATCGATGCCACGCTAAGTTCTACTGTGTCTGCTTACAATGCACTGCAGGCGGAACGAAAACGAATGCTGGAGCAAAAGATACCGGAGTCGAACCCGCAGATACTGGCCAGAAATGAGGAATTGAAAACAATGCGGGAAAATATTCTCGAGTCCCTAAAAAATATAAGGATAGCCTATAATTCCTCGATTGATGATTTTTACAACCGGGCCTCGCAAGCGATATTCAAACAAAAAGAAATGCCGGCCAAGGTGCAACGCCTGCTGGAAATGGAACGGGACAGGGATAGTAAACTTTCTTTATTTAAATTCTTACAGGAGCAGGGTGAAGAAACCGGCATGCAAATGGCTGCAACGATTTCCAATTCAAAAGTTTTAGCAGTTGCCTATCCTACCAGCACACCAATAAAACCAAACCGCAGGGCCATTCAATTACTGGCAATCATTCTTGGTATTGGTATGCCTGCTATGTATATCTTCTTCCAGGAAATTATCAATGATAAAGTAAATACCCGGTATGATATTGAAAAGCTGACTGATGTTTCTGTTTTGGGCGAAGTCGGACATTCATATAGCAGTTCGTCGATGATCGTAAGTAAGACAAACCGGTCAATGGTCTCCGAGCAATTCAGGATCATTCGATCGAACCTGCAGTATATCTTAAATAAGGTAGAGAAACCGGTGATCATGATCACTTCTTCCTTCAGTGCGGAAGGGAAATCATTTATTACAACCAATCTTGGAGGCGTGATGGCATTAGCAGGCAAGAAAACAGTGATGCTTGAGTTTGATATCCGCAAGCCAAAACTTTTTTCCGGAATGAAACTGGGCAGTAAAGTCGGGATCACAAATTTCCTGGTTGGCAAAGCGAAAATGGAGGATCTTCCGATCAGGATCCCCGGGTATGATAATTTGTTTGCCATAAGTTGCGGCCCGGTTCCGCCCAACCCTTCGGAGCTTTTGCTTGATGTAAGGGTGGCAGAAATGTTTGTGTGGCTTAAAGAAAATTTCGAAGTAATACTTCTTGATACTGCACCGGTAGGAATGGTGAGTGATGCGATGACGCTTGGAAAATTTGCAGACGCTACTTTATATGTCGTTCGGCAGGGGCATACCTATAAGAAGCAGGTTTCATTGATCGATGAATTCTATCATGAGAACCGGCTGCCAAGAATCTCCATTATTGTCAACGATGTGAAGCTGAAGCCCGGCTATGGGTATTATGGTTATGGACGTTACGGTTATGGTTATGGATATGGTGGCGGCTATTACGAAGTTGAAGAGGGGCAAGACACACCCCAAAAGCACTTTCTACTGGATAAAATAAAGCGTTTGTTCAAACGAAGAAGATAATTTCAAAGGCAATCGGGCAAATGAGGATATTAGTTACAGGTGGCGCCGGGTTTATCGGTTCCAATCTCGTACATGCACTAATGAATGACGACCACATTACTGCTGTAAAAGTTCTTGACAACCTTGAAACAGGAAGATTTGCCAACCTGTCTGCGTTTAAAAATCATAGCAAGTTTGAATTCATTGAAGGAGATATAAGGAACTATGCCATTTGCCTTGGTGCTACTGAAGGCATCGATATCATATCACACCAGGCAGCACTCGGTTCAGTACCCCGTTCAATTAAAGATCCGATCACAACACACGAAGTAAATGCAACCGGCTCACTGAATATTTTTAATGCTGCGCGGGAAAACAATATCAAACGGGTAGTTTATGCAGCTTCCTCCTCTACTTATGGAGATCATCCCGGTCTTCCAAAGGTTGAAGACAAGATCGGTTCACCGATCTCACCGTACGGTGTTACAAAGCTGGTGAATGAATTGTATGCAAAGGTATTTGCAGAATTATATGAAATAGAGTTTATCGGGTTGCGCTATTTCAATGTATATGGCCCGCACCAGAATCCGGCAGGCCCTTATGCGGCGGTCATCCCTTTATTTATAAAGTCAATCTTTGACAATAATTCTCCTGTAATAAATGGGGCAGGTGATTCAAGTCGTGATTTTACATTTGTTGAAGATGTAGTGCAGGCTAACCTTTTGGCAATGTTCACTGAAAATATTGAAGCGGTGAACCAGGTATATAATATTGCAAAAGGCGAACAAACCACCTTAAATGCATTGTTTGACATGCTGAAAGAAATATCGGGAAAGGATATTCATGCGATCCATGGCCCTGAGCGCGACGGTGATATAAAGCATAGTCTTGCTGATGTTTCAAAAGCCAGGAAGTTGCTGGGTTACAACCCGTCCACATCACCCGGTGACGGATTAAGAAAAACCTTTGACTGGTATAAAAAAAATTCACTCATTTTCGCAACATGAATTTCGAAAGAACAATTGTTATCACGGGCGGTGCCGGATTCATCGGCAATCACGTCGTTAGGCTGCTGGTTAACAAATACCCATCTTATCGCATCGTAAACCTGGATGCGTTGACCTATGCAGGCAATTTGGAAAACCTGCGTGATGTCGAAGACAAGCCCAACTATTATTTTGAAAGAGCAAACATACTGGACAAAGATGCCCTTGAAAGAATATTTGTTCTATACCAGCCGGATGGGATAATTCATCTTGCCGCAGAAAGTCATGTAGACCGTTCTATACTTTCACCGATGGATTTTGTTTATACGAACGTGATCGGAACGGTGAATCTTTTGAATACAGCAAAATATTTTTGGAACAACAGTTTCGAAAATAAACTGTTTTATCACATATCGACCGATGAAGTGTATGGGGCATTGGGGGAGACAGGATTCTTTACCGAAGAAACACCGTATGCTCCCAATTCACCATATTCAGCCTCTAAAGCATCTTCCGATCATTTTGTAAGAGCCTATGGCGAAACATATCATTTGCCGGTGATTATATCCAATTGTTCTAATAATTACGGTCCCTATCACTTTCCTGAAAAATTGATCCCGCTTTTCATCAATAATATCATTCATAAAAAACCATTACCTGTTTATGGGGACGGAAAATACACCCGTGACTGGCTTTATGTAAAAGATCATGCAAGAGCTATCGACATGATCTTTCACAAGGGAAAGATCCATGACACATATAATATCGGAGGTTTTAATGAATGGCAAAATATTGACCTGGTCAAACTGCTTTGCAAAATGATGGATGAGAAATTGGGAAATGCAGCAGGTACAAGTGAGCAATTGATCACTTATGTAAAAGATCGACCGGGTCATGATAAACGCTATGCAATTGATGCCAGCAAGATCAGTAAAGAGCTTGGCTGGGAACCATCCGTTACGTTTGAACAGGGTTTAAGTGAGACGATTGACTGGTATTTGGAAAATACAGAATGGTTAAAACATGTCACATCAGGCGAATACCAGAGGTATTACGAGTTGCAGTATCATAAAAGAGATTAAGATTAAGGTTGAGGTTGAGATTGAAATGTAAGAAAATGAAAGACTCAAGATTCAATACTCAATACTCAATATCCCGGTACTGTCAGGAAGAACTCAGACCTGAGTCTTGAATATTGTTT
>JAICPX010000193.1 GCA_025929635.1 Chitinophagaceae bacterium | reverse complement strand
TAATGCTATGTGCTCTAAGCTGCCATTCAAAATATTCGTTGCAAACAACTGAAAACTGGGTATCCCTTTTTAATGGCAGAGATATTCATGATTGGATAGTAAAAATTCACCATCATGAAGCAGGAGAGAATTTTGGTAATACTTTCCGGGTGGAAGATAACTTGATCAAGGTACGTTATGATCAATACGATGATTTCAACGAACAGTTTGGCCATCTTTATTACAAAACTCCTTTCTCCTATTTTCATCTTAAGCTTCAATATAGATTTGTCGGCCAATGGATAAAAACTGCTCCGTCCTATACGGTGCGAAATAGTGGTGTGATGTTTCATTCGCAGCACCCGCGCTCAATGCCAAAGGAACAGGACTGGCCCATATCGGTCGAAATGCAGTTTCTTGGCGGATTGGGTGATGGCAAACCAAGACCAACCGGCAATATGTGTTCACCAGGAACAGAAGTGGTGCAGCATGGAACAATCGTTCCTTCACATTGCATCAACTCCAGTTCCAAAACTTACGATGGTGAGCAGTGGGTATATGCAGAATTGATCGTGTTAGGTGATTCATTAATTACTCATATCATCAATGCGGATACAGTATTACAATATTCAAAACCACAGATCGGTGGCGGTGTCGTCAATCGTTATGATCCGAAGGTCAAAATAGATGGCAAAATATTAAGTAGTGGTTTTATTGCCCTTCAAAGCGAAGGACAGGAAATTGATTTCAGGGATATCAGGATTATGGATCTGTCAGGTCAGTACAAAAGCAGATAATAACAAATGAAAAAGACCAATCGTTTTGATTGGCCTGATTATTTGAGGGGTTTGCTTCGGCCCATAGTTCTAAAATTGGATCGACTGCAATAAGATGGCCTCGCAAATGGGGGATTAAAACGCCAACTGCCCGCCATTCCTCGGATCAGTCTTCGTTTCTAATTGATACTCTCTTGGCGGCTCCTTGCCCAGTAAATTCTTTACAAAATAATCCCAGCGTCTGCGCATCATGTAGGGAGAGTATTGACCAAAGCCATGTGCTGCATTGGGGAATATAACAAGATCATAGTCCTTGTTTGCTTTTGTCAATGCCTCGATCACCAACCAGGAGTTATATGGAGGTACATTATTATCCATTAAGCCATGCGCTATCATGAGTTTTCCTTTGAGGTTCTTAGCATAGGTCTGATTAGCCTGCGCTTCATAATTATCTTTTCCATCGGGACCTTTTGTCAACAAACCAATATAACGTTCGCCCCAATCATCCTCATAATTCCGGTTATCATGATTACCCGATTCAGAAATGCCCACTTTGAAAAAATCAGGATATCTGAACATAGCGGCAGCAGTAGCAAAACCACCACCCGAATGTCCCCAGATACCGACTTTAGTTGTATCGATATAAGAATAGCGTTGTGCCAGCTGACGGATACCTGCAACCTGGTCCGGCAACGTGTTAGTGCTCATATCCGGCCAATACTTATCATGAAAACTCTTTGAACGAAGCGGGTTGCCGGTGCCTTCTATCAATACAACCACAAATCCTAATTCAGCCAATGCCTGGTGATCACCGCGACCTGCGTTGAAACCCCAGTTTCCTACACTTCCACCCTGCGGACCTGGATAGATATAATCAACAACCGGGTATTTTTTATTAGGATCGAGATGAGAGGGAGTGAACACGAGACCATAAATATCATCCTTGCCGTCAGCAGATTTCAAAGCAACAGGCGTCGGGGGTTTCCATCCTCTTGCTTTTAGCCTTGAGATATCTGTTTTCTCCAACTCTACGATCTGCTTCCCATCTATATTACGCAATACACTTACAGAAGGTACGTCAGGTTTTGACCAGGTATCAACAAAATAATTTTCAGATGGAGCAAAACTTATCGAGTGGGTGCCGGCACCAGGTGAGAGTAATGTGAGGTTTTTTCCATCAAAGTTTATTTTATAGAATTGGGCGAAGTATGGATTTTCCTGCTGGGTACCGCAAGCCATAAAATATAACAGGCGATTCTTTTCATCGACCCTGATCAAACGGGTAACAACCCAATTTCCTTTTGTGATCTGGTGTTTTTGTTTGCCCGTTGCGGCATCATATAAATAAAGATGGCCCCAATTATCTCTTTCCGAGAACCAGATGATCTCTTTTGTTTTTGGCAGGTATCTCCAGTTGATAGCACCCCAGCCTGATTCATATTGTGTGGGCACCACTTCTTCAAATACTTCACGAACTTCTCCTGTTAATGCATTTGCGATCCGGAATTTTTCCTGTTTATGATCCCGCGATGTGGAAAGAAAAGCAAATTCAGTCCCATCGGGATTCCAGTCAATATCATCAAAAGTTCCGCTACTCGAAATGTCGTCACTTAATGAAGCGCGGTGCGGATCGGCCGGAATATTCAGCATGATAACTTTTGGTTCATCAACATTGATAACACAGCGATGGATCATCGGAATATCCTTATCACCGGGCAATGGATATTTCCATGCTTTTAAAGTTGGATGACCCACATTTGTTGAAGTCAAATACATGTCACCGACATTGCGTTGGTCCTGTTTGAACGTGGCGATCTTTTTTGAATCAGGCGACCAGCGAAGCACGGGACGATCACTGCCTGTCCAACCTGCATTGTCGGTGGCATAACCAAAGTCTTTAATTCCGTCTGTTGTAAGTTGAGTGATCTTTCCTGTCTTCACATCTCTCATAAATAAATTATATTCCTTGATATAAACTGCTTTTGTTCCGTCCGGAGAAATTACTTCAAGACCACGGTTGCCGCGGCCAAAACCCTGGCCACGTTGAGCATTATCGAGCAGTTTGGTTGTATCGACGGCGCAGGCATAACCCTGCAAATCACATTTCCATTGTTTATTATCAGCACGGAATATTATGGACTTGCCGTCAGCCGAATAATTATAGAATTGAAAGGGAAGCATTGAAGCTTTGTATGTTCTGCCTGTTGCCGAAGAAAGTGCGGCGGCTAATTTGCTGTGATCGAAGGCATGAACTTTTGTTCCTTTGGCAGCATCGACTATAATGAATTCACTCCCCTCCGGCGTCAGTGTCCGATACCAGAACTTACCAGGTGCATACCAGTTGGCACTGACATTACCGCGATCAATGAACTGCTGGGTGTGATAACCCAAAAAGTTTTCGGCCTGCTGATAATCTTTTGCAGTTAATGCATCCTGGGCATTTGATAAAAGAATAAAAGAACATGAAATAATAGAAAGCAAGAGTGTTTTCATAAACTGTATTTAAGTATAGCAGATGAAGATTTAAGGCATGCAAATTAAGGTCTTTTCGATTGTTTTAGTTTCAAATTTGTTAAATGGTCAGCATAGCCCTGAAAATGTATTGCCTCCCGAAACTTTGTCTTTCTATCTCTGTGATTCAATGGACTATCTTTGTCCTGATGAAAAGTTTCGACGTACCAATTATTTATCGCAGTCCGCTGATCACAGCTATTAAAAAAAAGCGGAAGGAGCAGGACAAGATGAAGAAAGACTTTACGCCTACCCTTCTTGATTTTGGTCGCCTGCAAATTTACCTGGCCCGTCATTTTGGTTTTTGCTACGGCGTTGAAAATGCGATCGAGATCGCTTTCAGAACAGTAGACGATAATCCGGGAAAAAGGATTTTTTTGTTGAGTGAAATGATACATAACCCACAGGTAAATTCAGACCTCCAGGCCCACGGCATACAATTTTTACAGGATAATTATGGTAAGCAATTAATTCCTTTTGATGAGCTGCAAGCTGACGATATTGTTATTGTTCCTGCATTCGGGACAACACTTGAACTTGAAAAGAAATTAAATGATATCGGCATAGAGACAGAGAAATATGATACGACCTGTCCTTTTGTGGAAAAGGTTTGGAACCGGAGTGAGCAGATCGCAAAAAAGAACTACACCGTTATTATTCATGGCAAACCCAGGCATGAGGAAACAAGAGCAACTTTTTCGCATGCTGCATTCTTTGCGCCATCGGTTATCGTTAAAGATTTGGAGCAAGCGAAAGAACTGGGAAAATATATCAACGGGGAAAAGCCACCTGCCCGCTTCTATGAAGAATTTAAAGGACAATATTCGGAGGGATTTAGTGTTACAAAAGATCTTGAACGAATTGGTGTAGTAAACCAGACGACCATGCTGGCGAGCGATACGCAGGCAATTGCAGATCATTTGAAACAAGTGATGATAGAAAAATATCAGCTGACAAATAAACACATTGAAGAGAGATTTGCTGATACAAGAGATACGCTTTGTTACGCAACGCTTGAAAATCAACAGGCAGTCATCGGGATGCTGCAAGCGGATGCCGACCTGGCAATTGTTACAGGAGGTTACAATTCATCAAACACATCGCATCTTGTCGAATTGTGTGAGGAGAAGCTGCCTACTTATTTTATCAATAACGAAGAAAAGATCGTTTCATCACAGCAGATACTCCATTACGATTTTCATAAAAAACAAGAAATACTAACTTCAGATTTTCTGCCAAAGAAAGAACCGGTAAAGATCCTCATCACCAGTGGCGCCTCCTGCCCGGATGCCCTGGTCGAAGGAGTAATTAATAAACTTGCCGGGTTTTTTAATTCAACGATTTCTACTGAAAAAATGGTTGAAAGATTCCATTAGCGTGTTGACAGGTATCATCGGATGTTATTTATACAACAACTCATAGTATTCATGGGCCATACGGTTGCTGTCAAACTGGAAACGAACATCTCTCATTCCATTTTTCATGATAATGCGCCACGTATCATATCCTTCATAATACAAGGGGAGAATTTCCTTGTTTAATATCTCATATATTTTTTCAAGGTCGTAGTCATCCTGTTCCTGCACCGTCATGTGAGCATAATCAGCCTTTGGAACCACAAACCCGTTGTTACCATGATTGATAAACTCCGGTATCCACCCATCATCAGTTGAAAAGTTCACCGTGCCATTCATGGCCGCGGTCATTCCACTGGTACCCGAAGCTTCTCTTGGTACTCTTGGATTGTTTAACCAAACATCGCCCGCTTGTTTCAACCTTTTCGAAAGACCCAGTTCATAACCTACCAGGACGGCAATGTTTCCATAATTCTTACTCAGGTGTACGAGATGATTGAATTCAGAAATAGCCGGATAATCGACAGGGTAAGGTTTGCCGGCCCAAATGATCTGCACAGGATATTTTGTATTATTGATCAGTTCTTCAAACTTATCTTCATCAGTTGTGATAAGGCCCGCCCTTTTATATCCCGCAAATCTTCTTGACCATACAATTGTAAACACATTTGGATCAAAGATCTTTCCTGTTTGATCTGCTACTATATCAAAAGCCCTTCTCTTTAAATGTTTCTTCCTGTCATCAAAACCCCAGTCATTACCTTCCTCCATGAATTTGTACAGTTGCTTATCGGCCCAGTATCTCCAGTTCTGTGAATTAGTAATAGAGATGATCGGGCAGATACCGGTATATTTTTTCCACATTTCTCTTGATACAACACCATGTAACTGAGAAACCCCATTTGCCAATCGTGCAAAACGCAATGCTACCAGCGAATGATTAAACATGTCTTCGTTGTTTCCTGTCAACTGTTTCACTTCATCAACTGATAATCCGCAGAAGTAACTCATTTTATGACAGAGATAAATATCGTGTTTTTCATTACCGGCCTCTTCGGGTGTATGGGTAGTAAATACAAGACGTTTTTTTACTTCAGTGATATCGTTCTTGAATTTATTGTATAAATAAAATGCAGCGGAGATCCCGTGCGCTTCATTTAAATGATAAACCTCGGGATGATATCCAAGCTCATCGATCAGCTTGGCTCCGCCAACACCCAGTAAAATGAATTGAGCCACTTTGGTTGCCACATTTGCGTCGTACAAACGATGGGTGATGGTTTGTGATACGTAATCGTTTTCCGGCAGGTCAGTACTTAATAAAAATAATGGCGCTGTTTTGAAAATCTCCGGATCGAGGTACCAGGCTTTCACCCATACAGGATGCTCGTGAACGGTTATCTGGAATTTGATGCCGGTATCTTTCAGAAAGCTGTAATGTTTTTCCATCCAGGTCACCTGTAAGGTCTGATCCTGGTTACGGGCCTGGTCATAATAACCGTACTTCCAAAGAATTCCTATACCGATCAAATTTTGTCTAAGCTCATAAGCACTGCGTAAATGCGATCCTGATAAAAAACCGAGTCCACCACTATATATCTTAAGAGGTTGGTGGGTAGCGAACTCCATTGAAAAATAGGCGACTTTTTTGGAATAACGTTCATCAAAAGGGTATGGAAGCTTATAATGTCTGAAACTCATAAGTGTGTGGTTTTTACACGGGACACAAAATAACGTGAAATCAACATAACAAATTATATATGCGTCTAATACCAACGTTAACTTATTCACATACGGGGGAAAATTTGCGTGCAAGAACGTTGACAACTAACAATCATTTGGACGAAGCTTTCTTTTGTGTCTTTGGTTTTGGCTCTTTTTTCCGGGGGAAACTGCCATCAAATGAACATTTGAGCTGGCGATGCGCACCGCAGGCATCTACTTCCTTTATTCTGACTGATGAGGAAGAAAAATTAAATTGAATCGAACATGCATCTCCCCGTTGCCTGTACAGTGCAACACTTGCCGAGGTGAAATTTGCTACACCTTTTATTTCACCTGTACATTCGCCATTATTCCTGTCTATATGAATAAAGAAGTTAAATTTCCCGGGTTCAGCATGATCCCTGATTGAAACAATATTCATTTTATCTTTTACATAATCGGCAGCATATTTACTTTTCTTTTGAAGCGTATCGATTGGATTAATGATCTCCCGGATCCGGTCATCAAGCGGATCGGTCATAATAAGCAGAAATTGCCCGGCCTCAGCGTTATAAATATATACTTCTCTTCCTTCTGCTGCAGCATCCTCAGGCCGCCTCAGGGAAACATTCTTGTAAAAAGATAGTTTACGGTCCAACCCGCTAACCTGTGACGTGGCGGGATTGGCGTCCTGTACAAGTAAGGGCAACCATGCCTTAAATTTATTTTTGTTATCGAAACAAAGTACGATAACGGCCTTTTTATTGTCGGTAATTATTTTAGGAAATAAATAAGTCTCCGTTTCTATCTTCACACGTTTACCTAAATATATTTTTGGCCTGGCGTTTTTTCCAGCCGCCAATGACAGCACAGAATCCGGCACAAACTGGTTAAAAACTGCATTCGATATGAGCAATGAGTCAGCCTCTTTACGATTAAGCGTGGTGTCCCTTACCTCGTAAGGCGGCTTTATTAATTCAAATGACTCGATAAAATCACTCACTTCAATCTTTTCCGTGCCTGAAAGAGAAGCTTTCTTCCTATTGCCGCATCCATAACACACATACCCAATGATCATCAGAAAGGCCAAATACCGGGTCATACACTTAAAATTGTTACCGAATATAAACCTTTCCTTTTTTATGCCACAACGAAAAAATCCTTGGAAGTTTTCAACTATTTTTTTAGGTTTGTCTAAATTTATTTTTAGGCATGCTTAATTATTCTGCCAGTGAGGAGAATTACCTGAAAACGATCTTTCACCTGCAAACAAAAGATGATAACGTGACCACGAATGAGCTGGCCGAACGATTACAGACAAAACCGGCTTCCATCACTGATATGATGAAGAAGTTGAAGACCCGGAAACTGGTTAATTACCAGCCTTACCGGGGCTTTCGCCTCACACCCGAAGGAAAAAAGATCGCCTTAAGTATTATCCGTCGCCATCGTTTGTGGGAATATTTTTTGGCCGAGAAATTAAAATTCAATTGGGACGAGGTCCACGAGGTAGCGGAACAGCTGGAACATGTTAGCAGTAAGAAACTAATTGACAAGCTTGATGAATACCTTAATCATCCGAAATTTGACCCTCACGGCGATCCAATCCCCGATATAAATGGGAAAATGGAAGCAAGCCGGCAAATAAGTATGGTGGCGCTGCCAATCAACAAACCCGCCAGGGTCTGCTACATTGCTGATCAGTCGGAACTATTACTGGGATATTTACAGGAGAAAAAAATAAATATCGGGTCATCGGTGGTGGTGAAAAAGAAGTTCGGTTATGATGATTCGATGGAAATAAAGTTGGACAATAAGCAATTGACGATTACAGGTCAATTGGCTAAAAAAATTTTTGTATGCAAGCAAT
>JAICPX010000209.1 GCA_025929635.1 Chitinophagaceae bacterium | reverse complement strand
TCTTAAAGACATGTCCATGTTTTGTCCAGTGATAAAGGTCTTTTGACGAAGCGATCAGCAGCCTGGCTTTATCGCCATCGTACGCTGTATAGGTCATGTAATACGTTCCATTTTCATCTTCTACAATTCGGGGATCTTCACAACCACCTTCCCATTCATATATCTTCGATGAATCATTATCCGGATATAAAACGGGTGTAGGATGTTTTGTAAAATGCAACCCATCAGTACTCCACGCCAACCCAATCCTTGATGTGCCTGCAAATTTTCCAACACTATCTTCCGCCCTGTACAAGAGAAACACGGTATCGTTTCTTACCACAGCAGCCGGATTGAATACATCTTTTTCTTCCCATTGAACGGTATCTTTTCTAACCGGGCAATAAAAAGTAGAGGTCGTATCCAGTAATAAAATCGGGTTTACTTCATCAACTTTTTGGAATGGTAATAAAGCCCAACCATATTCTTTGCTTTGATCAGCAGTTGTATTATTCTTTTCATCGGCAGATTTGCAGCAGATAAAAACAATTGTTATCAGTAGAATTGATAAGTATTTCATGAAGCGAATTTATGTTCTTAAAGCTAATGCTTATTTTTAGATTCAAATGACTGCTTTTATCATCATAGTTTTTATTGCGGGTTACCTCGCGATTGCATTCGAGCATCCGATAAAGATCAACAAGGCAGCCTCTGCTTTGCTCACCGGTGTGGTCTGCTGGTCAATATTTGCGTTACTTGGAAATGACAGGGAATTGGTTTCAGAAGACCTGGCTCACCACCTTTCAGCGATTGCCGGCATATTATTCTTTTTGCTCGGCGCTATGGTCATTGTGGAGTTAATCGATGCGCACGATGGATTTGAAGTGATCACACAAAGGATAACAACCACCAGTAAACGAAAATTAGTCTGGATAGTTGGATTACTCGCCTTTTTTCTATCAGCCGTATTAGACAATTTGACTACAACTATTGTAATGGTCTCGTTGCTTCGAAAAGTGATTCCTTCTCACAAAGACCGGCTGGTATTTGCCGGGTTAATTGTCATTTCAGCCAATGCGGGTGGTGCATGGAGCCCCATTGGTGATGTCACTACTACGATGCTGTGGATCGGCAATCAAATCACGACTGCGAATATTGTTCTTAAAACTATTGTTCCTTCATTAGTTTGCTTTTTTGTACCGGCGCTTGTTATAAGCATAAAGATGAAAGGGAAGCTTGAGCGCATAGAACAGCAAAAAAATTTATTAAAATCCACACCCTATGAAAGAAGAACAGTTTTTATTATCGGTATTTCAAGTTTATTATTTGTGCCGGTATTTAAGACGATAACGCATCTGCCTCCTTATATGGGAATTGTTTTTGGACTTGGCATGATGTGGGTGCTTACGGAAATGGTACATAGTGCAAAAGATGAGTCAGAAAAAGGTTTGTTTTCGGTGAATCATGCGCTAAGGAAAATTGATACGCCAAGTATCTTATTTTTCCTGGGAATTCTTTTAGCTGTTTCTGCACTGGAATCAACGGGAGTTCTTGCTTCGATTGCAAAAGCGCTGGACAATTCAATTGGTAATATCAGCATCATCACAATTATCATTGGCTTTCTTTCGGCAATCGTTGACAATGTCCCGCTGGTTGCAGCCGCACAGGGAATGTACAGCCTGGAACAATATCCAACCGATCATTTTTTCTGGGAATTTTTAGCCTATTGTTCAGGAACCGGCGGAAGCATTTTGATCATTGGTTCAGCCGCCGGTGTTGCTGCGATGGGAATGGAAAGAATTCAATTTGGCTGGTACCTGAAAAAAATTGCCTGGCTTGCAGTCATCGGGTATCTCGCTGGCGCGGCAGTGTTTTTATTGCAACATTATTTGTTGAACCTATAATTTGTGCAACATTAGAAACGCCCGGGTAAATGCACCTGTTTTAATTTTGTGGTAATCGAGGTCTGCATAGAAGTTTCAGCTAACTTTGCCCGTGTCTGATTGCCCTGTTACATCACAACCTCAATAACTATCCTTCTGTCATTTCAATGTCGATATTATTTACGTAATAATAAGGCATAACGGATTTACTGTTTTTACTTATCCCGAAAAAAATAATCATGAAGAATTCCAGGTTTACAAAAGGCGATCTATTTGGGGGAATTACTGCAGGTATCGTGGCATTGCCGTTAGCGTTAGCGTTTGGAGTGCAATCTGGTTTAGGTGCTGCGGCCGGATTATATGGCGCTATATTTCTTGGATTTTTTGCAGCCATATTCGGAGGCACTCCATCGCAGATCAGTGGACCCACCGGCCCGATGACGGTAGTGACTGCATCTACCGTAGCTGTTTTCGTGTCTCTGAATGGAGGCGATGTATCTTCCGTCATGGGTGCCATTGTGGCCTGTTTCGCTTTAGCAGGCGTCCTGCAAATAATAATGGGCGTTTTAAAGATCGGGTCGCTCATTAAGTATATTCCTTACCCGGTGATATCGGGATTTATGAGCGGAATTGGCGTGATCATTATTCTTCTCCAATTGTATAAAGCGGCAGGGCTTCCTTCTCCTGCTACTACCATTGATGTGGTAAAAGAGATTGGTCCCGCTTTGCAAAAGATCAATTTATGGGCACTGCTGTATTCAGTGCTTACAGTATTGATCATCTATTCTTTTCCAAGGTTCACCAGGAAAATACCCAGTACTTTGATCGCATTGCTTGCCGTTACCGGGGTATCCATTTTATTAGGAAAGAATGTACCCCTGATCGGGGATATTCCGACAGGATTTCCCGGATTACGAATTGGCGATGTCTTCTCTATAGATCCAAAATTTTACATGCTTATACTTGAAGCCGGTGCTACCCTGGCTGCGCTTGGCGCCATTGATTCGTTGCTTACTTCAGTGATCGCCGATAATGTCACAAAAACAAAGCACAAGAGCAACCGGGAACTGATAGGCCAGGGGATAGGGAATGCAGTAAGTGGGATGTTTGGAGGGTTGCCGGGAGCAGGCGCTACAATGCGTACTCTTGTTAATGTTCGTTCCGGCGGTAGAAACAGGATTTCAGGGGTTATTCATTCTCTTATCTTACTTATCATTTTATTGGGAGCGGGCAAATATGCAGCAATGATACCCCAATCGGTGCTGGCGGGTATCCTGATCACTGTCGGAATCGGCATTCTTGACTATAAGAGTCTTAAGCATATCAATAAGGTGCCGAGAACGGATGCTGTTATTATGATTATCGTCTTGCTGGTTACTGTATTTTTTGATCTTTTACTTGCCGTAGGAATCGGAATGGTAATGGCAGCAATATTGTTTATGAAACAAATGAGCGACCTGGCCGAAGAAAGATCAAGGATTTCAGATTTAATGTCAATGAAGGATGAAATGAGCTGGCCTGATGAAAAGGTTCCAGCCTATATACAGGACAATGTGATCATTAAGCATCTTGATGGCCCGCTGTTTTTTGGCTTTGCTTCCGGTTTTGTGGATAAAATAGCCAGGTTGCCAGATATAAAATTTGTGATCATCAGGATGGAAAAAGTGCCGTTCATTGATCAATCCGGTCTGTATGCCTTAGAAGAAGCTATTCTTTCTCTGGAACAAAGGCATATCCAGGTCATGATTACAGGTTTGCAAACACAACCGGAAGACAGGCTTCGCCGAATCAGGATCATACCGGATCTGATCCCGGAAAATAATCTGTTCAGGAGATTTAATGAGGCCATCAAATGGTTGGTGGATAATAAGGAGGTAGCGTTAGTATAGTTGTCATTTAAAGATCATCAAACTCATACAATGGATCGATGTGTGTTTCAGCTTTCATTTCAAATATTGGTTTGATCAACCCATCTTTTAACCCATATACCCAACCATGCAGGTCGGGTCGTTGTTCATGTTTCCATGCACGTTGTACGATAGAAGTTTTGGCAAGGTCCATTACCTGTTCCTTTACGTTCAATTCACAAAGCCTGTCCGCCCGTTGCTCAAAATCATGAATGGCTTCCAGTTCCTGGCGGTGTAAACGATATACATCCTTGATATTACGCAACCACATATTCAACACCTGCTTGTGGTCGTGGTTTGACATCGCAGCTTTAATGCCACCACAGCCATAATGGCCGCAGACGATCACGTGTTTTACTTTCAAATGGTTGACAGCATATTCCAAAACGCTTAACATATTTGCATCAGTATTCACCACCATATTAGCAATATTCCGGTGAACAAATATTTCTCCCGGCTGTGTACCCGTGATCTCATTTGCCGGCACACGGCTGTCACTACAACCGATCCATAAGAATTCCGGTGTTTGCAAATGAGCTAACCGATCGAAGTATTCCGGGTCAGCAGCGAGTTTTCCCGTTGCCCATGCCTTATTTTCCTGTAAAAGCTTTTCGTATGTTTTCATCTATAGAGTTTTATATAAATCCGCGTAAAAACTTTATTCGGGTTGTGAGTTGTGAGCGGTCGGTTGTGAGTATCGTACCCGCTCACCATTCACCACTCACCGCTTTCATCAGCCTAAATATACCTTAGTGCTTTTATAAAAAAAAACCAGTCCCGATAGACATCGGGACCGGTATACATCACGGACTCAAAACTAACCATTATGCCACTTGTTCTTCCCTGCTATCATCCATAACAAGTTGAACAGCGGGTTTCTTATTTATGAATCGATATGATACAGCGTAAATAACTATTGCAGAAACAACGGCGGTCATAAATCCTGTTGCAGGAACCATAACGGCAGTATAACTCATCAGCGCAATATGATATTTATTCATTCCCATTACCTCCTTTATCTCTTTTACTTTCACCATCCCGGTAGCCACATATAAAAGGATGCCGCCGATACATGCCATCGGCACCTGTTCAAGATAGATAGCGAGAAATGCTGCCATTGATAATTTGAAGACAAACTTTGCAATTCCTGCAAGAGGTGATACCGCACCAAGACGAATATTCACGGCAGTTCTTGCTAATGCCCCGGTGTGCGGGAAACCGTTGAATAAAGGAGTGAAAATATTTACCATTCCCTGTCCCCATAACTCTTTGTTGGGGTTGAATGGAATGCCTTTGTTGTTTGCCATCCGGTCCGCCATTCTCGAGCACAGCAAACTTTCGATAGCCGCAACAATATAAATCGCAACGGCATAATAGAAAATATCAAAAATAACTTTGCCGGTAAAGGCCTCGGGCAGTAGTGGCCCGGTGATCTTTGTAAAATCAGTAGGGATGCTTCCAAATTTGTCACTGATCTTTATTAATCCTGCGCCTGACCAAAACGTAGTGGCGGCAATATAGCCGAATGCCAGTGCGATCAATGGCCCCGGCACAAAACTCGAGATCTTTAGTGCAGCCTTGCAAATAATAAATGTGATCAGTGCAAGCAGGACGGCATAAATATTTGCAATGCCAATTTCAGTTACCAGGAATTGTGCCTGCGCGACTATGCTGTAACCAACTTTTTGTTTGCTTCCCAATATTTCGCCGATCTGCGACATTGCGATCACGATCGCAATACCAATTGTAAATCCTACAACAATTGAATGCGGAACTTTCTCGACAATCTTTCCGAATTTGAACAATCCGGAAAACATAAGCATGATGCCGGCAATGATGGAAACAAGAACTAAAAAACCATGACTATACGTTGCCATCAAACCTGCAATCACGGGGATGAATGCTGCGGTCGGTCCATACACCTGGTATTTTGAACCACCGAACAATGCTCCGAATAATCCCGCAATAGCACCACCAACAATTCCCTGCTCAGGTCTTAGGCCGGATGCCATCGCAAAACCCATGGCTAAAGGGATTGCAACCGCTGCAACTATCAATCCTGCAGTCAGGTCTTTGAAGATGTTCTTTGTTAAACTCCCTTTATTCAGGTCTTCATAACGACCATCATTGGGATTGAGAAAAAATTTTAATCGTCGTAGTATTGTTTGATCTGGTCTCATAATGATTTTTTTAAAAGTTTTAAGCAGCGATGCTTTCACCAGTTGTTACCGCCTTTTTCAGATCGCTTTCATTAAATAATGTTCTTGTGAAATGAACTTTACCATTTTCAACACTGTACATTCCGCCGACGATCCCGATCTTTCCTTCTTTGAAAAGTGACCGGATGATCGAACTTCTTTCCAGTATTTCATTAAGGCTGTTTTGCACATTTGCATAGGCTACTTTTTCATAATGGATAGGGTGATGTGAATGTTCATTGGATTTATCCGCGTTTTCGATCGCTGGTTTTATTTTTTCCAGTAATCCGGTGAGGTTTCCCATTTCAACATTATCAACCGCACCGGCAATAGCACCGCAACGGCTGTGACCAAGTACCACAATGAGTTTTGATCCAACAACATTGCATGCATATTCCATGCTTCCGACTATATCATCATTCACAACATTGCCAGCAATGCGTATACTGAATATATCCCCAAGGCCCTGGTCGAAGATCAGCTCGGTAGAAGTGCGGCTGTCCATACAACTCAATACAACCGCAAAAGGATATTGTCCATCTTTCACTTCGTTTAACTGCTGAAGAAGGTTGCGGTTCATCTTAAGATTATTGACAAATCTTCTGTTTCCGTCTTTTAGCACCTCGAATGCCAGTTCGGGGGTCAATGTTTCCAGAAATTCTTTTGTATGCGTTTTCATTTCATAATTTTTTAGTTGTAAAAAAATATTGCGATAACCGATGATCGGTCGGACCGTGCAGAAATTCCGGGATACACTATAATTGTGTTATAGCAATGAACGTATCACTGCTGGAGATGTATTACGATAAATCCGGAATATTTTATGAAATGAAATTGGGAGGAGGACATTGCACTTCTCCATGATAAGCTACATAGATGTCGTAAGCGTGACGGTTGTCATGACCTGATCCGTAGCAAAAAAGATAATTGTGATCGCCGGCATCATGAAGATATTCTTCGGATGCGGTCGTCGGAGCTTTTTCTTCAGAGGAATTTCCTAGAGGATTCGATTCTTCATGGTCGACGGGGCAATCGAATTGTACCGATCTTGATTCCTGCTTTGCCAGTTCTTTTTGAAATGAGTAGACGTAAGGTAGGCATACGGTAAGCCAACTCAATGCCCCAAACATTACAACTGCCGCTAACCGGTGCAGTAAGTTATATGTTGGCCTGGTTTGCATTTGAGATGGCAAATTTAGTAGATAACCCTGAAAAGAAGAAGCTTTTTTTCTCCCGTTTGTATAAGATATCACGCAATGGCATTGTAAATCAACATTGCGCTAACGCTTGTTTTTCTTAGTAACCAAAATTTACATGTACGTGTCGATAATTTTTATGCCTGGTTTGTTGGAAATAATATTCATGTATTAATTTGCGTCCGCTTTTTCGAAATGACCAAAGCCACGACATATAATAACTTTCACTGCGGTTCGGCCATTTTCATGTTCATGGCTTTGCTTTGGCTTTCAGTAAGTGCGCCATTTATTTACGGGAATCAGAAGGATGCATATAATACAAAATGTTGCTCAACCCAGTCCCCTTTCGCAGGTGCCGGGGATGAAAATAATAATCCGGGCGGAAACAATACAGAAGAGAAAACACCCAAAACTGTCAACAACTTTTCAGAAGAATACCTGCACGACGATCACGGGTCTGATCGTTTATCGGTAATTAACCTGCAGTATTTTAAAAACCAGGATGCAGGCATTTACCTTGCTTATCATG
>JAICPX010000513.1 GCA_025929635.1 Chitinophagaceae bacterium | reverse complement strand
TAAAGGGTTCAAATAAACAACAAAAATTGCAGTCATTATTAAATTAAAGATCATGAAAAAGACAAATAACCGGTTAGTTCTGCTAGTTGATGATTACAAACTGCTGATTTCCTACCTAAATGGAGGACATAGTAAAACGGCCTTTGACAGGAGAAATGCAGAGGACCTGCGAATCGAACTTAAAAAGGCAAAACTTGTAAATAAGGACGATTTCCCTGATGATATCGTCAGGCTCAATTCTAAGGTAAGAATAAAGGCAGACGACAATGAAAAAGTTATGGAACTAATGCTTGTGACACCAGACAAGGCAGATATTAAGCAGAGAAGAATTTCTGTTATGGCTCCAATCGGCACTGCCTTGATAGGATTCCGTCAGGGAGAGAAAGTAAAATGGCAGGTACCAGCGGGTAAAAAAACATTTACTATCATGGAAGTTATTAATGACTTTCCATAGAAACTATTCACTCTTAAAAAAACAGGAATGGGTACGTTATTAATAATCATATTCTTTTTATTGTTGCCAACATTCGTTATTTGTTTCCTGGCAATTCTTGAAGAAAAGCGTAAAAAGCAAATTAAAAAGGAAATCAAAAAAACAATTGGGCAATTGGCCAAAAAAAACAAACTACAAGTCGGTCAAATTTATTTTTTCCATCGTAAGGCAATATCAATGGATAAAAAAAATAGGAAATTCTTATTTGTTAATTATCATAAAGAGTTTGTAGATCAAATCTGTATTGATTTAGAGACGCTGGTTTTTTGCAGAATCGTTAAAATTGAAAATGAGTATTCAAAATGCGTTGAAAAAGTTTTCATAGAGGTAAAAAATAAGGGCGATAATAAAGTATCAAAGCTTGTTTTCTATGATCGATCTTTTGATAATATACGTGCAAAAGCAACCTTAATAAGAGAGGCAGAATATTGGAGCGACAAGATTAATTTCTATAGAGGATCTAAGAACTTCAACTACGCATTTGAATACGTATTATAAATCGATGATTGAGATAAATCATTAAAAAAATGGTTTTATTAATTAATTATAAATAAAATGATATGAATACTAAATTTCTTTATGGCACCGTTACAAGCGCTATTAATACACTTCGAAACGCAGGATTTAATGAAGATTTTAGCCTACTAGAAAATTATGTTGGTTGGGATAACATAAAAATGGGTATCAACGATTTAAAAATTGTTATGGTGTACCGTTATGAAGGTAATTCTGATCCTGCTGATGAAGCATCAGTATATGGACTTGAATCCAAAACGGGATTAAAAGGAATTTTAATAACCAATGATGATGCAAATTCAGAAGATTCCTCCGGACATATCTTGAAAAACCTACATTTAAAATTCCTGCAGAGATAACATGTAAGAAACGGGTTATGATTCTTCATCTTCTATTACAAGGCTTTTGATTATGAACTTTTGAAATAACTAAATATGAAAAAGGAAATTGTAATTATAGGTGGCGGTTTTGCTGGTATCAATTTGACTAAACGATTGGCCAATGCAAAAGGAATTCATGTAACATTGGTGGACAAGAATAATTACAATTTCTTTCCCCCGCTACTATACCAGGTAGCGACTGGTTTCCCGGAAGTTTCAAACATCTGCTATCCGTTTCGCAAATTGTTCCATTATAAAAAAAACATCAGCTTCCGTCTCGGTGAATTACTGAAAATTGTCCCGGAACAGAACAAAGTGGTTCTATCTACTGGTGAATTATCATATGACTATCTTGTTTTAGCGACGGGGACTGAGAGCAATTACTTCGGGATGGGAAATGTTCGGCAATCGGCGCTGCCGCTGAAGACGGTGGACGATGCCATTGATATGCGTAATTACCTGCTTTTAAAAACGGAGGAAGCAACTATTGCAACGGATCCGGTTGAACAGAGAAAGCTTAGCACTATAGTCATTGCAGGCGGGGGGCCAACCGGTGTTGAACTAGCAGGCATGCTGGCCGAGATGAAAAAAAATATTCTCGAAAAAGATTACCCGGAATTATCAGAGGAAAAGGTAAAAATTTATCTCGTCGATGGCGCACCTGCTCTATTGGCTCCTATGAGCAAGGTTGCGCAACAATATACGTATGATACATTGGTGAAAATGGGAGTAAGCGTAGAGCTGAATAGGCAGGTAAAAGATTATGTTAATGATACAGTGATTTTTGCTGATGGTACAAGCATTCCAACAAAATTTTTAATATGGGCTGCGGGTGTAACATCAAAGGTTTTTCAAGGTATCCCAAAAGAGAGCTATGGGAAGGGCAAAAGATTGTTGGTGGACCAACATAACAAAATGTATGGTATGCAAAATATTTATGCCATTGGTGACACTTGTTTACAAACTACAGATGAGAATTTTTCAGAGGGGCATCCGCAACTGGCACAAGTTGCGATTCAACAGGGTATTAATCTTGCCAGAAACTTTAAAGCCATGATAAATGGGAAGCCATTAACTGTCTTCAATTATCATGATAAGGGATCTATGGCTATTATAGGTAGAAGCAAGGCAGTGGCTGATATTCCGAGCCCCAAAATGCAGATTAAGGGTTTTATTGCCTGGGTGATGTGGTTATTCGTACATCTTTTTTCTTTGATAAATTTCAGGAACAGAATAAAGACCATGTATAACTGGTCCATTGCATATTTTACCAAAGACCAGTCCTTACGTATGATTATAAGGCCAAAAGCGGTGCGTTAATAATGTAATTAAGATAACTGAATTCATGAATTATGCGCAAATAATTTTTATCACAATGCGAGTATACTCTGACTTATGACCAGACAAAGCGTTTATACGTGATTTTTTTGCGGATAAGCTAAATGCAGGTAGTAATACGGAATTAAATTCAGTATAAATACCCTTGAATTGCCTTTTTAAAGTATGCATCTTTAAGTCTCATTATCTTTTACTCTCGGACCCCCTAAAGACATCAAGTTTATTTATTATTCCGTAACAAATTGATTGGTGAGGATTGAATATCCCTGCAAGTTAACGGCAGTTGGTATTACAACTTAAATGATAATCTTATGCCAAGCAAAATTGTTGATTTGTCCGCCAGATCCAAAATCATTTATAATGAGCCTTTCCATCTTCATTTTTGGGAATGCACGCCGGAAGAATATTTAAAATTTTTATTTAGTCCTCGAAAATTTCTATTGGAGTTCGGCATTAAAATTCCCCGCAACTGCCGCATCGAGACCACCATAGAGAATCATGATTGGCTCGGAGAGCATACTAACAATCTTCGTTCTAATAACGGAACCATTATTTGCAATGTCGGCGGTGGAAATATTGCGAG
>JAICPX010000522.1 GCA_025929635.1 Chitinophagaceae bacterium | reverse complement strand
TTTTTTTGACAGTCTCAGGATGGAACGATTTATTTCCTCCCAAAGATTTCATGATTCATTAATAAAACGAATACGCAATTTTTACAATGCGAGGAATTATCAGTATGCATGGTTCTTCAGCGAGGGCATTGCCGATTATGCTTCTTCATTTTATGATGTATATAATGATTACATCAACTATTCAAAAGATTCAGCTTTGAAAAACCGGCAATTACAAGTGATGTTTGATTCAATAAACAACGGGAATTTTGCTTTTAATATCGGCGATAGTATTGTTCTAAACACCGAGTTACTTTTGACAGCGCAATTTTTTCGTTATGCGCGCAGGGCCTACCAGGGTAACAACCAGCTTGATGCCCGCGAACTTGATTGGTTCATTCCCAGGAAAAAAATTGATCCTTCCGACTTATTAGATTCTGTTTTATCTAACAAAGGAAAGAACCTGGCACAATATGAGCCGGTTAACCGGCAATACAATTTGCTTAAAAATTATTTGCTCAAGTATTACGAGATACAGAAGAAAAATGCCTGGCAGCCCATTATGTCGCAACAAAAAAGTTACAGGAAAGGGGACAGCTCAGTGGTGATCTCACTGATCAAAAAACGGCTTTATCTATTGGATGACATGACAGGTAACGACACTACAAGTATCTTCAGTACTTCTTTGGAGGCCGGAATAAAGAGCTTTCAAAAGAGAAATGGATTGAAAGAAGATGGTGTTATCGGCACATCTTTTTTGACAGCAATAAATAAACCAATTGATGAAAGGGTGCAACAGTTGCTTATAAATATGGAAAGGATCCGTTGGGTGCCGGCACAACCAACCACAGATTATTTATTGGTGAATATCCCTGAATTCCGGTTGCATGTTTATGAGAAAGGTGATTACCGGTGGAGCGCTAACGTGGTAGTGGGAACAGCAGCGAATAATACCGTGATATTCACAGGCAACCTTAAGTATATCGTCTTTAGTCCTTATTGGAACGTACCACCCTCGATCCTGAGGAAGGAAATTCTACCGGCAATTGCCCGTAATAAAAATTACCTGGCAAGAAATAATATGGAATGGTATGCCAACGGTGTAAGGCAAAAACCTGGTCCCGGCAATGCGCTTGGTAAAGTAAAATTTTTATTTCCGAATAATTACAGTATCTATTTGCATGACACTCCGTCAAAAAGTTTATTTAGTGCGGAACGAAGAACTTTTAGTCATGGTTGCATACGGGTAAGCGAGCCTATGAGACTTGCCCAATTTATTTTACGTAATGATGCAAACTGGGATTCACTAAAGATTGCAAAAGCAATGAATGCGGGTAAAGAACAATTCTATACGATCAGGGAGCCTATTCCTGTTTATATTGGTTATTTTACAGCCTGGGTTGACAGGGATGGGAAATTGAATTTTCGCGACGATGTATACGGCCATGATAAAAGAATGAAGGCACGCTTGTTCACCAGATAAACCATACGGGAACATGAAAAAAGTTTACTCCATTGTGTCAATAATTATCTGGCAGCTGCTGTCCTTTTTTCAGGAGAAAAAAAAAGATATAAAAGAACTGGTAGTTAAGAATATGCGATCAGCAGCTAAGCAATATAAATACAGGCAGGCCTTATTGCCTATTGACCGGATCGATAATCAAAACTGTATCAAGCTCAAAATATCGAACGAGGCAAGACACAGACGGAGGTTTCATACTTAAAAATTGCATTGGCCATTTGCCGGCAAAATCAGAAGTCGATGTTCCTCTTACTTACGCCGATTACTATTTTATAGAAGCGTTGATGCGTTATTAAAATTGGTATTTGAAATAAAAAAAGGAAAGAGCGTATTTCAGCTCTTTCCTTTTCAAACCTCACTTAACCCTTAACGAATCGCCTGAAACCAACAAGAAAGATCAAACCTGTTACACCCAACGTTGCGTATAAAATACGGCTGTCTTTCTTTGGTTTGTTTTCAACCAGTGGTGCAATAGAGGCATAAGAAGCTTCGGTGGGAATATATTTATCGCTGGGTTGCTCAGATACGACATCCCAATCGCTGTAGCCCTTACCAGTGAGATAAGTCAGCATTTCCAATTCATCAGCACGACGTTCCTTCAATTCTTTTAAATATTTTTTCCCGGCTTCGCAATTAAAATCACCAGTTGCAGGATGAGTGATCACATACCGGGCCTGGTAATTGTCTGTATTGGGTGTTACCTGGAACACCAGGTCCTGAGGAAATGATTTACGATTATAACGGACATGCAGTCTTGTAAAGTAAACATTGTCTGAATAATCCTCTTCACCGTATACATCATCGTAATTTGTCCAGTCACGATTGATCCACCACACACCGGCTTGTACAAGATCCTGCACCGATGGAGCAGTTGCCACGCAAGGATCGCATTTTACAAAATTCTTTGGACTTACGTCCCATGCATATTCAAGCATGGCAAGTGCCTTACCTTCCTTGTTCCATTGGTTCTGGAAAAGGTTTGCATAGAAGTTGGCAAAATTGTTTTTGACAAAAAGAGGGATATTTTTTCCTGTTGGCAAGGACACCGTTCTGTAATTTGTCGTTTCTATTCTCCCCTTTTTTGTAAATGCATACACGATCATATCCTGGTCGCCATCTGCATTGGCCATGCCCAAACGAATCGGTAACATGAATTTGGGTGAAGAAAAACTGATCTGTATCGGGCGCAGGAAGTTACCGGGCAATTTTTTCTTTTCAGCTTCATTCACTTTTACTACAAAGAATTTCAGGTTGCTTTTAATATAGGGTTCCAGCACTTCTTCTGCCGCTTCGGGAATTTTATAACCGTTTTCAGTCAGCCATGTTTTTAATCCGGATGATTCTTTGGCTGAAAGAATTAGGATGTCATATTCACCCACCAGGTATTTCGCTTCAACTCTTACACCAAGATCTTTTTTCTTAGCACCAACACCAGTAACTACAACCTCGTTCATTGACATTGAGGCTTTGCTTTCCAGCCTATCATATGAATATTTAGCACATGGATTCTGATCATAGTATTCAACCAGCCTGGGTTTGCTATATTCATTCAGCGTATTAAATATTGACTGCTCAACAACTTTAATGTCTTTCTTTTGTAATACCACTGGCACCGGGACTACCATTGCAAAATCTTTCAAATTCCCTTTGAAATCGTTATACATAGTAATCACATTTCGGTTTCCATCTCTTACAAGGATCACTTGTGAAGT
>JAICPX010000129.1 GCA_025929635.1 Chitinophagaceae bacterium | reverse complement strand
GAATTATGAGTACAGCATACCTGTTGATAGGAGGCAACTTAGGAAACCGAAAAGAAAACCTTTCGAAGGCAATTGAATTGATCAATGAACAATGCGGCACTTTGACAACCTTTTCTTCAGTTTATGAAACGGCTGCATGGGGAATGACGGAACAGCCCTCATTTCTTAACCAGGCATTGAAGATCACCACATCGCTTAATGCCAGGCAGCTTATGAGAAAGATCCTTAAGATCGAAAAAATGATGGGCCGGGTCAGAAACGGGAAATTCGGGCCCCGTACAATTGACATTGACATCCTCTTTTATGAAAATGAGATACATGATCTTCCTTTCTTAAAAATACCTCACCCGGAACTGCAGAACAGGCGATTTGTCCTTGTCCCGCTTGCCGAGATCGATCCGGAAATACAACACCCCGTTCTGGGAAAAACGATAGCTGAGTTATTGGAGGAGTGTCCTGATAACCTTGAAGTAAAAAAATATAATGCCGGGTAATCGAATGAATTATTCTTTTGCAACAATTTTTACCTCACCCCATCATTACTCCATTAATGGAAAATTCACTCCGCCCTCTCCTTTGCTTCCTGCTTCGCATAGCTCGCAATCGCAATGACGAGGAGAGGGAGTTGGAAAACCTCTACAAAAGTAATGATGATGGGGTGAGGTAGATTTATCCACAATCTTTTCTTTAACCAAAACATAAACACTCAATTCAATTATTTTGCAACCCCTGACTCTAACCATTAAACCATTAAACCATTAAACCATTAAACCATTAAACCATTTGACCATTCACCATTCACAATGAACTATCATTTCATCACCATAGAAGGAAATATCGGCGCGGGCAAAACCACGTTATCACACCTGCTTGCCAGGCATTTCAATGCTAGACTGGTGCTGGAGGCTTTTGCTGACAATCCCTTTCTTCCGAAGTTCTATGAAAATCCAAAACAATTTGCTTTTCCGCTTGAGTTGTTCTTCATGGCCGAACGCTACAAACAACTCAAAGACCTGATACAGCAAAAGGACCTTTTTCAAAATATAACCATCTCCGATTATCTTTTTACAAAGTGTTTGCTTTTTGCCAAAGTGAATTTACCCGAAGATGAATTTCGTTTGTATCAACGATTATTTGAGATCATTCACCAGCAGCTGGTACAACCAGACCTCCTGATCTACCTGCACAGCCCCGTACAAAAGCTGCAGAAGAATATTAAAAAAAGAAACAGGTCCTATGAACAAAATATTCCTGATGAATATCTTTTCAATATCCAGCAGACGTATACGCATTACATCAAAGATCATAATATAAAAACTCTTTTTATCGATGCTTCAAACGCCGATTTCCTCGGTAATGAAAAACATTTACAAGTGGTCATTGATGCATTGAGTAAGGATTATGATCAGGGGCAACATTACATTACGCTGCCGTGAAGAAGAAACAAGATGCTGGATGCTGGATACTGGATGCTGGATACTGGATGCTGGATGCTGGATGCTGGATGCTGGATACTGGATGCTGGATGCTTTTGAAAGATAATTTCTAAACTTAGTAAGGGTCTAATATCCAGTATCCAGTATCCAGCATCTAGTATCATTCTAATGAACTAGCCTGGTACATGACAAAACCAACACCAATAATAAATACAGAATTCACCTGGTTCATTATCGCCCGCTTTTTATTTATCGCCGGTCTGCGCATGACACCTGTTCTTCTTGGCTGGAAATTATATGAGCTTACCGGGAGCAAACTTTCAATTGGCATATTAGGTTTAAGCGAAGTGATCCCTGCCGTATTGCTTGCATTGCCGGCCGGGGTAAAAGTGGATCGCAGTAATAAGCATCGTCTTATCAGTATCTGCATGGTGCTATATTTAATATTGATGGCCTGTTTGCTTATGGTGACTTCTGACTGGTTCGCATCCCAATTAAATAGTTATGGCAAAAGATCGACAGGGCAAATTGCACAATGGTTCATCTTCGGTCTTGTCTTTGGTACAGGCGTCATCAGGGCATATAGCTCACCAGCCATCAATGCATTTCTTGCACAGCTGGTGCCACAGGAATCACTGGTAAGAGCGGTATCGATCAATAGCATGACCTGGTTGATCGCCGCGGTGACAGGTCCGGCATTGGCAGGATTCCTGTTGGGTTATACCAATATCACGGTGGCGTTCATAATTGCCTGTACTGCGATTGTAGTTTCAGTTTTGTTATTTCAATTGATAAAGGCGAAACCCATCAGCTGGCAGCCCGGCAAAGCAAAAACATGGGAAAGCGTAAAGGAAGGATTGCGATTTGTATGGCATCAGAAAGCATTGCTAAGTGCGATCAGCCTCGATATGTTCGCTGTTTTGTTTGGTGGTGTGATCGGTATCTTACCTGCCTTTGCCGTTGATATCTTAGAGATCGGTCCGGAAAAATATGGCTGGCTTAACTCCGCGACCTATCTCGGCAATTTTATCGCGATCGCATTGCTTATTTCAAGACCAATGAAAAGAAAACAGGGGCGAACTTTGCTTTATATGGTTGCGGGCTTTGGTCTTTGCATTCTAGTGTTCGCGATCTCGAAGAACTTCTGGCTGAGTTTTGCTGCATTATTCATCAGCGGGCTTTTTGATGGCGTGAGCGTTATCATTCGTGGCACTATTGTTCAATTATTTGTTCCCGATGAAATGCGTGGCCGTGTCTCTGCCGTCAATTCCATTTTTGTTAATTCCTCCAATGAGCTCGGCCAGTTTGAAAGTGGCGTTGCCGGATCTCTTATGGGCACGGTTCCATCAGCGATATTCGGGGGTTGTATGACTTTACTGATTACCATCGTAACATGGTTCAAGGCGCCGGCGTTGAGGAAGTTTGAGTATTGACCCGGCCCCCTGTCCTTGTTGCTTCCTGCTTCGCATAGCCCGCAATTCGCAATGACGAGGGGAACTTAGATTTAATCATTCGCTTTTATTTACTAATTTCAATAAAGCAGTTAGTTTAACTTTTATGTAGTCGGCTGAATTGCTACTATTAAACTTCTGTTGCGTCGCGCCGAAGGCGCTCCTTTGGAGCACTCTTGTACTGCAACAATCCTGCCCGACAATTGTTGCAGTAGCCTGTCCTGAGCAAAACGAAGGATTCGGTACTATTCAGCAATCAGGCTGCTCATCCCCTTCAATGGGGGCAGTGTTAAATACCTCATGAAAACTGTGCAAAGGGCGGGTGAAGAAAAACCAATAACCAACAAGAAAACTCAATACTACACACATGAATCGAAGATCATTTATCCAAAACTCTGCACTTACGTTCGGTGCACTCTCTATCGCCCAACAAAACATTTTTTCCGCATTATTTTCAAAACCAGGTGCAGCTGCGCCCTGGATGTTTCATATGATGACAGACAAAATCGGTGTGTTTACCGAACGGGGAGGAACCATCGGATTCCTGATCGATAAAAAAGGACTCGTAGTTGTGGATTCACAATTTCCCGACACGGCCCAGCATATGATCAGTGAATTGCAGAAAAAATCCGACGCCCAGGTTAAATATCTGATCAATACACATCATCATGGCGATCATAGTGGTGGAAACATTGCGTTCAAGGGTTTGGCAAAACATGTACTGGCGCATGAGAACTCGAAGAAGAATCAAAAAAGAGTTGCTATCAATAACAACAATCTTGATAAACAATTATTGCCGACAAAAACCTATTCAGAGGAATGGCAAAAACATGTAGGTGATGAAAGCATCGCCCTGCATTACTGGGGACCTGCCCATACTGACGGCGATAGCCTTATTCATTTTGAGAATACCAATATCGTTCACATGGGTGATCTTATGTTCAATCGCCGTCATCCATATGTTGACCGCAGTGCCGGGGCAAATATTAAGAACTGGATAAAAGTCTTACATAAAGCCACAAGAAGATTTGACAGCAGCACAACTTACATCTTTGGTCACTCAGCCGAAGGTTACAATATCGTTGGCAGTGCAGATGATCTGAAGAAATTTGCGGACTACCTGGACGCCGTGTTAAAATTCGCGGAAGCAGAAATAAAAGCCGGCAAAACAAAAGAAGCGTTTTTGAAAAACACGTCGATCCCCAACCAGGGCGAATGGAAAGGTGATGGGATCACAAGACCACTCACGGCTGCATGGGATGAGCTGATGGAGAAACAAAATTCTTAAACCCAAAACCACAATTATATGAGCGACGAAAAAATCAAAATCACTCTCATTTCAGACCTGGTAAAAATTGATCAGTACAGGTCTCATAGAAAATATCAAAGTTCCTTCTCACAGGAGCTATATGCTGATCAATCGACAGAAGATCTGAAAAAGATACATGATATATATACCCGGTATCTTCTCGATTATGGGACACTACGTGAACCATATCCTGCAGTGATCGAAAGCTTAGAATATACCAACCCGGAAATTGACAGGTGTATAACTGAACACAAGGGTAAAAAAAAGTAAGGGATCGTTGAGTCCGGGGCTTTCTGGTTGGTTGTTGGTGTTCAAGATTAACACCAACTACACTTGATTTGTATAGGTTGGTTGTTGGCGCCGGGACCTGCAAAAGAATTATTCGGAATTTTATCACACCAACAAGATCGTAAAAACATTAGCTTACCGGCCGACCACTTTCACAAAAAAGAAATTTGCATGAACAAGCTACTCACCGAAAAATTTTCAAAAGATCACGGTCCAAAAAGAATCCTTGCTCTCGATGGCGGCGGTGTGAGAGGCGCCTTGACTCTTGGATATCTTGAGAAAATTGAGCAACTACTAAGAGCCAGGTTTAAGAACGATGAACTTGTACTGGCTGATTACTATGACCTGATCGGTGGCACAAGTACAGGGGCCATTATTGCGTCATGTCTTGCCATTGGCAAACCGGTAAAAGATATCGTTGCACTGTATCAAAACCTCGGCAAAGAAGTCTTTGGTAAAAGACGATACCCGGTAATACCAAGACACTGGACGACTTTTCGTGCTTTTTTCACATCAACCTATAGGGGAACCATAATTGAAGAACTTCTAAAAAAAAATTTAGGAGATGTTGGTCTCTGCGATTATGAAAACCTGAGATCTCCTGTTACGATCATTTCAAAAAGAGCTGATACGTTTAGTTTGTGGACGGTAGCTAATCATCCCGATGGTCTTTATACAAAGGCAATGTCGCATTTAAAATTATGGGAATTGTGCAGGGCAAGTTCTGCCGCTCCTTACTATTTCCCTCCCAAAAAACTTACCTTAAAAACCCGTAAAGGCGAAAATTTCGAGGCCGCTTTTATTGATGGTGGTGTAAGCCTTGCCAATAATCCTGCTTTTCAATTATTTCTTACTTCAACAATACCTTCATTTGGATTTAACTGGACCCCGGGGGAAAGAAATATTTTCATCACTTCCTTGGGAACGGGAATTGGTGTCAATAAGGACAGCGTACAGGATATTATTACCCGGAAAACAGTAAGTTGGTCGCCAAAGCTGCCTGAATTATTTATGACCGATGCGCTCGAAACGAATGAAGTAATTATGCAGATACTCGGCAGAAATTATGGTGATGCTGAAGGCATCGATAGCCAATATAATGATCTTACGAAAACAAACTATTCAAAAGAAAAACTTTTTTCATTTGTACGATTTAATGTAAAGCTGACCACGAAATATTTGAAAGAGAAATTAAGCCTGGATAAAAATGAAGAAGAAGTGAGTTCAATAATTGAAATGGACCACTACGAAAACATCGATGAGTTGCTGAATATAGGAAGACAAGGCGCCACTTATTTGAACGATGCTCATTTGCCACCGGAATTTGATTAAGTATTCATTGTTGAAATTTTGCCATGGATCCAAAACTCCATTACCTCGCTCCCATCCTCTGGACAAAAGACCTGCAAGCCACAACTGCATTTTATGAGAATATCCTGGGATTCAACAGGCAAACCAATTTTCCAAACTTTATTTCACTGACAAGAGACAACGTAAATATCATGTTTGTCCTGCCAATCGAAGAACCCGAAGACTGCAAAGACGCGGATAGTAAAGAAGAATTTTTTCCAAAACCAACATTAACAGGAAGCATTTTTATAACTGTGGAAAGGGTTGATGAATTTTGGGAAACGATAAAAGACAAGGCAACTATTAAAGACCCGGTTGCCGACAGGGAATATTTAATGCGTGACTTCTCTATTCTTGATAACAATGGTTATGAACTTGTTTTTGGAGAGGATATCAGTTCAAAAAAAGATAACCATATAAACTTATAGAATATGAAACTTGTACAAGCTAATCCCAGGACTGATAACGGGCAAACAATTATTTCCGCCCTTAACGCAAAAGAGCGTTCATTGCGCGGGAAAGGGACTTCGTTTTCAAAGTCTAAAAACAAATGGAAACATGTAAAGTTCAAAGGTTGGGTAACAGTGACAACTGCACCGGAAGATATATTATTTGCAAAAGTGCAATCAAAGTCCGAAATCGACGAGGGTAAAATTTTTGAAGCTTTTATTGGTTACCTGACACGGCATTGTGGCGGGCTGATCGATACCCTGACAATTTACTATCGTTAATGCAGCAGTTTACCATCTGCGTTGTTGGCACTCAGATTTGTAAGATCTCAAACTTAGGGTTTTTGGTAGTGTGTCAGTTTGAATTTTGAACCACATAAATCATACCTGCCTGCCGGCAGGCAGGGGAACATAGGTTTACACATAGGTTTCTATGTATTTCTTTCCTATTGTGTCCTATGTGGTTCCATTGTGAAGTTTTATGGGTAGAGTAAATATTTTGAAATTGATACACTCCCGGGTTTTTACACAACATAATAAGTTTCCATAAATTCGTTGCGTAATGCCAAACATACCTGCTATGAAAAAATATTTCATTGGTCTCATAATTTGCTTTCAGTGTTCACAAAGCTCGGCTAAAGATTATCCTGCTTCTTTATTTGGCATTTATTCCGATGGTGTTACGCTAAATACGCGTTCCATACAATTCGCCATTGATCACATTCACCAACAAGGTGGTGGAAGATTGGTGTTTGATGTTGGAAGATTTCTTACCGGTTCCATCCATCTTAAATCAAATGTTACTATTCATTTATTGGAAGGGGCTGTATTGCTTGGTGCATTGAATCCATTGGATTACGACAGGAAAGGTTTAACTGCCCTGATACTTTGCCATAACCAGCAAAATGTTGCTATTACCGGGATTGGCGTAATTGATGGCCAGGGACGACAAGTGGCCAGGAATGTTGTTGAGCTGGTCCATAAAGGTCTGATCAAAGATGCATTTCGGAATGATCGGCCCGAAGTTCCAATACGCCCAATGCTTATTTATTTCCGTGAGTGTAAGAATGTGTTGATCAAAAGCGTCACAATGCGCAATGCGGCGGCCTGGGTGCAGACCTATGATCAATGTAAAAATTTAATAGTGGATAGCATTACCGTTGACAGCCGTGCTTTCTGGAATAATGATGGTATTGATATTGTGGATTGCGATAGCGTTGCGATCACTAACTCCTATTTTGATGCCGATGATGACGCCATCTGCCTGAAATCACATGATTCAACCGGTGCTATTTGCCAAAACGTGGTTGTAAGGAATTGCACGATTCGTTCAAGCGCTAATGGAATAAAGTTTGGCACTGCATCACTTGGAGGATTTAAAAATGTTAAGCTTGTAAATATTAGGGTATTTGATACCTATCGTTCTGCGATCGCATTGGAAGCAGTTGATGGAGGATTTTTAGAAAACGTCGAAGCCGATAGTATTTATGTTTTGAATACAGGCCATGCTATTTTTTTACGAATAGGCGCACGACGGCAACGGGGAAGCAGGCTGGAAAATATCAGGATCAGAAATGTAACGGCTGAGATCGCCGCTACAAAACCTGATGCAGGTTATGAATATGAAGGGCCGATAGAAGATATGCCAAGAAATATTTCTCCACCGATAATTATTGCAGGATTACCCGGCCAGCTTATTAAAAATGTTACGTTAAACAATATCGAAATAAAACATCCCGGTGGTGGCAATCCTCAGTTTGCCAAAGTTTCATTAAATGAATTGGATAAAGTTCCCGAGATACCGGCTTCTTATCCTGAGTTTTCAAAGTTTGTAGAGTTACCGGCATGGGGAGTTTACATCCGTCATGCAAAAGAGATCGGGTTTACCAATGTAAAATTATCCTGCAGCAAAAAAGATTACCGAACAGCCCTGGTGCTTGATGATGTGCACGATTCGAAGTTCATGTCAATAACAATCAATGAACCCGAAAAGAAAAAGGCGATGCATCAGCACAAATCTTCAGGCATCACGTTTAAATAATTTTATGGGAACTGATAAACAGGAGTTAGTGGATTTTTCAAAACGCTGGGACAAGGCAATGATTAGTAATAATGCCGGCGAGATCGGCAAATTTATGTCTGATAACTGGATAATTATCGGTTCCAATGGGATCACTCCTAAGTCGGTTTTCTTACAAATGATCTCTTCAGGAGTTCTCACTCACAGCCGGATGGATACTGATGAAGACAATGTTATCATTTATGGTAGTACCGGGATCCTGGTAAGTCGGGGCACAAGTGCAGGAAAATTTAACGGGCAGGACTTTAGCTTGTATGAATGGTCTACCAGTATTTTTATGAAAAAAGGAAGCAAATGGCAGTGCGTTTTAACCATGCTCACACCCGCAAACAAATCCTGATCGACTATACTTTTTCCATCAATTTCTCGAGTACATAAAAGGTAATGGGGCAAAAAGTAGAATTCTTCAAAGTGAGCTCTTTTCTTTTTATCATCACATCTTCATCAGTATAAGGAAAGCGCCGACAATCCGAAGGTCGTTCTTCATAGATCGAACAGAAATTATCCGCACCAAGAAAAGGACATGGTTTTGTATTGACTACAAAATCGCCATCCTCATCCACCACCAGGTATTTATTTATAAATTCCGACTCGCGCATCTTCAAATGACGGCTGATGCGTTTGATATCAGGTGTTTTAAATCTTGGCGAATAGTTCTTGCAGCAATTGGCGCATTGAAGACAATCGATCCTGGCGATCGCTTCATCATGCAAGGGAGGCAATGCATTCAGCACCTTGTTCTTATTGGCGCGTTGAAGAAACTGGCGGTATTTCTTCTGGTTGTCAGCCGACTTCTTCTCCCAGTTTTTCAAAATATCCTCAGCCATCCGGCAAAGTAACAACCTGTTTTCCACACTTGAACAATCAGTAGTTTGATACCTTTTGCAACCTTAACTTTGCGGCGCTGTACGCAAGTCAGGAAAGTCATAAATGTCATATAAGTCATATTAGTCAAATAAGGAGGACTTCCCACTGATATGACCTATATGACTCATATGACTCATATGACCCATTTGACTATAACGACTTAACAACATGAATCTTTTTGAAAAACAATCCTGCGAATTCATTACCCGGCATATCGGACCCGATGAAAACCAGGCAACACAAATGCTGAAAACTATCGGCGAACCCGATCTTGATACCCTTGTAAGCAAAACTGTTCCCGCTGCCATTCGCATGCAACATGAACTGGACCTGCCCAATGCAATGGGTGAACATCAATACCTGCAGCATATCAAGGAGCTGTCGATGCAGAACAAGGTTTACAAAAATTATATTGGCCAGGGATATTATGATACCATCACTCCATCAGTCATCTTAAGAAATGTATTTGAAAACCCGGGCTGGTACACGCAGTACACTCCATACCAGGCGGAGATATCCCAGGGTCGTTTAGAGAGTTTATTGAATTTTCAAACGATGGTCAGCGATCTTACCGCACTACCGATCGCCAATGCAAGCTTGCTTGATGAAGCAACTGCAGCAGCGGAAGCAATGGCGATGTTCTTTAATACCCTGAACAAACAAGATCATATCACACATCCAAAGTTTTTTGTTGACAAAGAAATATTCCCGCAAACAAAAGATGTGTTATATACAAGAGCAAAACCTGTGGGAATTGAGATTGTCGAAGGCGATTATAAAAAAGCAAATATTGATTCGACCTATTGTGGCGCCATTGTTCAATATCCAAATGATAAAGGCGCGATAGAAGACTATCGTGAATTTATAAATAAAGTTCATGCTGCAGGAGCATTCGTGGTAATGGCAACGGATCTTTTAGCGCTTACCCTGCTAACACCTCCGGGTGAATTAGGGGCCGATTGCGCAATTGGTTCCGCGCAACGGTTTGGGGTACCGCTTGGTTATGGCGGTCCGCACGCAGCTTTCTT
>JAICPX010000414.1 GCA_025929635.1 Chitinophagaceae bacterium | reverse complement strand
GCCTGATGCAACATCATAAACTGCCAAAAAGTTCTCCTGGAGATCCCGTTGCAAACGACTCAACTGAACAGTTTGTAAATAATCATCTTTATAATGCCATACATCGACTTTGGCCATTTCAAAATCAACAAGAGTTGTGTCTTTAGGAGATGGTATTGGTGCTGTCCCAAAGAATAATCTTTTACCCGATTTGCTAAAGCTAACTGTTCCAAATTCACTCACTGTCATTCCCAGCTTCATTCCTACCGCGTTTTTATCAACGATCATAACAGCAGTATCTGCTCCGTCTCTATAATACCAAAGTTTGTAAAACTTTTGCAGTTCCTTTGGTTTTGCATTTCGTTCGGCAACAAAAGCAAGTTGCGAACCATCCTCAGAAAAGACATAGTTTTTGAAATCATTTCCTCCCGTGCTGATCGTTCTCTTTTGCATTGTTCCCAGATCGATCAAAGAAACAGACGCTTTGCTCAGGGAGTCTTTCGAGGTCCTTGTAGTTTCAATCAATAATCTCTTGCCGTGTTTATCAAAATAATATTCACTAACAAGTGGAAAAGTTTTCTCTTCACCGGTTACTAAGTTCTTTAAAACGAGATCTGTTCCTTCTGGTGTGGCGGGAGTTGCGGGATCGTCGCCTTCGGCATCCTGTTCGTCAAACGTGAGACGAGAGGCGTCAAAATAACTATCATCAATCATCTCTTCACTATCATATTTCTTCTTTTTCTTCTTTCCTCCTTCTTTGGCCGGCTGATTGACCAATGCCATTAATGAGTCGATCGTCCGCTTTAAACTATCAACGACTTTTTTATTTGGATCAGCAGCTGTTTGTCTTGATTTTTCGGGTTCCGGCTTTTTCTCCAGATGATAGGCAACCCAACCAAATCCCTTTTCAGGAGCCTTGTAAGTTTTTACTTTCGATAGTTTGAATATTGAATCCTTACCCAATTCCACAACCGCAAATGAATCTTTTGGCATGTCATCCGGTCTTTTCTTTTTTATTTTTGCCTCACGGGTGTCTCTATAAAATGGTCGTATCCTAAAGATTGCAAATCGACTGTCTTCGGTAATTACAGCGTTATAGCCTCTCGGGATCGTCTTCTTATACTTTGCATCAGATGATTGGATCACCAATTCATTGTCTCCCTCCTGTACGTTAATTGTGTACAGCACCCATTTACCGTCATTACTGATCATTCTTTCGCCAATACTTTGCCAGCTATCATAGACTGTATGGTCAAGTGGTTTTTTTTGGGCTAGTAAAACGTGAAAAGTGAGAAGTGAGAAAAAGGACATTAAATATACTCGCATGTGAAGATTTTTGATAACCCTAAAGATAAGAGTAAATTAAAAAAATGAACCGCGGAGACACAGGGTCACGGAAACTCACGGAGACTTCCTGTGTCTGTTCGTGTCTTTGTGGCTCCGTGGTTTAAAAACTATTATTTAGTGCCAACCACCAGCCCATATTGCCACAGCCCTTTCTTCATTCCGGAATACTGGTGTTTACAAGCAGCAATATTCTTCTTCTGCATTTCAGTTGCCTTGTTGGAGAATGTGATCGTCTTCCATAACAGGTAAAGATTAGCGAGAAAAAAATATTTATACAAGCGCCGGGAAGAATGAGCCGTGTAGCGGGAGATATCTCTATAGGAGACATCTTTAAACCCGGCTGACTTCATGAATTGAACAAATCTTTCGGGGGACTCTAAATAATTTACCTGCCAGCCGTCGAGCCAGTTTCTTATTGTTGGATGATCATTGTTTTCAAATTTTGTAACAAAGCCATCAGCAACTACGAGCCTGCCCCCGGGTTTTAATAAACGATATGCTTCCTGAACAAATTGTTCTTTGTTATCCGCGTAACAAATACTCTCGCAACCCCACACTACATCAACGCTTGCATCATCAAATGAAGTCGAAGAATAATCCATCACTTCAAACTCAACCTTCACCTCAACCTCAACCTTACTTACCTTCAGTAGTTCCCTTGCTTTCTCCACTTGTCGTTCGCTTAAACTGATCCCGGTCACATTACATCCTATTTTTTCAGCCAAAAAAATGGCACTGCCTCCTATCCCGCAGCCGGCATCTAATACTTTATCGGATGACCTGATATTTGCCGCTTCGATCATCACCTCATTCATTCTTAAAAGCGATTGAGGAAAAGTTCTCACGTTTTCATCCCAATAACCATAATGGATAGCGAGACTATTATCCAGGTCCCAACTGTCTTTGTAAGCATTCTCGGTGGCAGCATAATAGTCAACAATGTTTTTATGGTAAGTTGATAGGCTCATTGTTTTTTAACCACATAGAAACATAGGATTATAGGAACACATAGTAGTTTCGATGTGGTCTTTGTACTTTATGTGCCAATGTGATCTATTTCAGATTCTTTTACTATTCGCCGTTCTTTTTCTAATAACATAACAACATGTATGATCAGTGAGGCGGCGATCAATGCAAGCCCGCCAAAGAATGACCAGTCAAAATCACGGCTTTCGCCAAAAAGAACGATGGCCAGGAAAATTCCATAGACGGGTTCAAGGTTGAATGAAAGATTTACCGTGAATGCAGTTAATCTTTTCAGTGCATACACAGAAAGTTGAAATGCAAGCACGGAACATAACCAGGCTAGCACCAGTAGCCACATCCAATCCTTCAAGTTCGGAAATATATAATCGGTCGGGAATTGCTGCATATAAAATGGCATCAGTACTGATAAAGTTAGTAACCCGCCTGTGAGCTGGTAAGTTAGTACAGTCTGCGGATTGATCCGTTGAACAAATTCGCGGATATAGATCATGACAAATGCCATCAGCAAGGCACAGATAAGCCCCAAAATAATCCCCGTTTTATATTCCGGGTTGAAATGAAAGATCATATAAATACCGGCGATCACTATTAATCCCAGGAATACTTCTATCCATTTTATTCTTACACGCAATAGCAAAGGTTCTATCATTGCGGTAAAAAATCCAACAGCCGAAAAACAAACAAGCGCCACCGAGACATTAGCATATTTTATGGAACCATAAAATGTGACCCAGTGAATTGCAGCCAAAAAACCAATACCTGTAAGTTTTAGAATATCTTTCATAGAGATCCTTTCCAGCTTACCCATCAATGAAAATATTACCCACATGGTAACCGAATTAATGAATAAGCGCCACCAAACCAGCAAGCCTTCGTTGAGATCAATAAGTTTTCCCAATGGCCCGGTAAAGCCGGCAAGAAAAACAGAAATGTGTAAGTAGAGAAAGGCTTTTTTCATTTGGGTTGCAAAGTAGGGAAGTATAGCGAATTTTTCGAACTTAACAGCCGGCCTATCTAATTCCTATATTTGGAAATAATATCTACGAAATGCAGATCTTATTCATAGCTTTTTTATTATTCGCCAGTTTGGGATCCTATGCACAGGAGCCCGAAAAAAAACTAAAAGGGAAACATGTTTTGGTTTTCACCAAAAATGGCAAGGGCTATGTTCACGAGAATATCCAGGCCAGCGTTGCTGCTATTCAAAAACTGGGAACTGAAAACGGTTTCGCTGTTGATACCACTACCAATTCGGCATTATTTACTGATGACAGGCTTAAAAAATACGACGCTGTCATTTTTTCCAATACAAATAATGAGGTGTTTGATAGTGAAGAGCAAAGGGTAGCATTTATGCGTTATATCCAGGCCGGCGGCGGATTTTTGGGTATTCATTCGGCGTCAGGTACCGAAAGAAACTGGAAGTGGTTCAAGTTGATGATTGGAGCAAGTTTTCTCCGGCATCCACCTTTTCAGCAATTCACCGTTCATGTTTTGGATAAAAACCACACCGCAGTGAAAAACCTGGCGCCACAATGGGAAACAAATGATGAATGTTATTTTTTTAAAGAGATCAATCCTTCAGTGAAAGTGCTGCTTGTTTCAGATATATCTGCCATTAAAGAGCAGGATACTGTAAAGAATGTAAAGCCTGATGTATTTGGTAACCGGTATCCTGCCGCCTGGTGTCATGAGTTCGATGGTGGCCGAGTATTCTATACTGCGCTTGGTCATAGCAAAGACGATTATTCCAATGATACCTACCTTTCACATGTACTCCAAGGATTAAGATGGGTAGTTGATAAACCCAAGATCGATTATAAAAAAGCAAGGGCCAAAAGTTCAGCAATTGATGAAATGAAGTATTTCTAATCCTTCCGTTTCAATAAATAAATTCTGATCATCCATCCATGTCCCAGACCACAAAACGAATTTTAAAAAGAGTATCAATTCTTGTTGTTTTAGTTATTGCCGGGTTTATCTTCTATTTCTCATTAGGCAGCGACGTTACCGATAATCTT
>JAICPX010000617.1 GCA_025929635.1 Chitinophagaceae bacterium | reverse complement strand
CTTTCGTTGCGTCGCGCCGAAGGCGCTCCTTTGGAGCACTCTTGTACTTCATCAAGTCTCTTCGGCAGCTGTAGAATATGTTATGTAAATTAAGGAGCCGTTCGCAGCGGCAATAGCTATATGGAAAAAAGACAATTTAGATTCAAAAAACAATTGTTTACAATTAATGGAACTTACAATATACCCGGATTCGTGATATGTTCCGGATTCGGGTATGCGTTCCGGACTTTTTGTTGTAAAAAATGCGGGGAATTATTTGTGGTAGACCTTGAAGGTTTATATCATAGCAAATCAAGTTTAACTTCAGTATTCGATAATAAATCGTGTCCGAAATGTAATACCAGTTTAAAGGAAAACTTAGTTCCTTATCCCGAACATATCTTTTATAATGATGCCCTATTAAATAATACAGAGAGGATAGAGCCGGAATGTCCTGACGATACAGAGATCCTTGAGGTATATTTACTTGAGTAACGTTGCAGGCATATGTTATCAATGACTGGTTAACCTTTTTTTTACGTTTGATCATCTATCGCGAAAACCAAGATCGATGAGCTTATTGTTCATTTCAAACAAAAGAAGAACTTTAGAAATATCAGCAGTGATTATTACTGCTATCGGAAAGTTCATTTTTATGGATTGGTTGGATTGGAGATTTCCTTTTGTCGCCATTGCAATATCAGCGTGGGTGATTTATATCATTTATCGTAGCAGAAAACAACCAGGTATTTTGAAATACTGGGGCTTTAGAACCGATAATTTTAAGAAGGTCGTTAACATGATCCTCCCCTTTGGTCTGTTTGCCGTGATTGCATTTGCAGGTATTGGAATTTACCAGGGTACGATAAACATTACCTGGCATATTATACCAATTTTGATCTTATACCCGATCTGGGGGACCATTCAACAGTTTCTTTTGATAGCATTGACGGCCGGGAACTTACAGGATCTTAAAAGTCATAAGTTAAATAAGCAGGTCACAATCCTGGTCGCTGCAGTTTTATTTGCGCTTGTTCATTATCCTTATGGTTGGCTTATCATCGGAACATTTGTACTTGCGCTGCTATACGGGTTTATTTATTTAAAAGAAAGAAATATTTATGTACTGGGCATTTTTCACGGCTGGCTTGGCGGTCTTTATTATTATACAGTAGTGAATAGGGATCCGTTTCTCGAAATGTTTGGGAAATTATTTCAAATCTGAAATCTATTACAAGATAGCGGCCGAACTAGATACTTTTTATCTCTGTAACAAGCTCATTCAACGCTTTTTTTGCATCGCCAAACAACATGGACGTTTTTGGTTGGTAAAAAAGTTCGTTTTCAATTCCGGCATAGCCTGGTTTCATCGACCGTTTATTCACAATCACCATTCTTGCCAGTTCAACATCCAGAATCGGCATCCCATAAATAGGTGAATTTTTATCATGTTTTGCAGCTGGATTCACTACATCATTGGCGCCAAGTACCAATACTACATCTGTAGTTGGAAATTCCTCGTTCGCAACTTCCATTTCAAGCAATTTTTCATAACCCACATCTGCTTCTGCCAGCAATACATTCATGTGACCGGGCATTCGGCCTGCCACGGGATGGATCGCATATTTCACCTGCACTCCTTTTGACTCCAGCAATTTCTCCAACTCATGACAAGCATGTTGAGCCTGGGCTACAGCCAGCCCGTAACCCGGCACTACAATGACCTTGTTTGCAAAACTCATCACTACTGCTGCATCATTCAGGCTGATCTCCTTGTGTTGCATCGCTGTTTTCTCGCCGCCAACTGCCTGTGAGCCACCGAATGATCCGATCAACACATTTACCAATGACCTGTTCATTGCCCTGCACATAAGAATGGTTAAAATAGTCCCCGCAGCACCAACAAGAATACCTCCCGTAAGGATAACTTTATTATTATAAAGAAAACCGCCACAGGCTGCTGATATTCCACTCAAAGAATTCAATAAGGAGATCACGACGGGCATATCGGCGCCGCCGATCGGAAGTACAAAGAATATCCCGTAAATGAGTGACAGGATTAAAACAAGATAAAACCATAAAGGGCTTACTTCAGATCTGTTTGCGATGACATAGGCGGATAACCCTATAGCAAATCCCAACAATGCAAGATTGATAAGATGTTGACCTTTGAACGCAAAATCATTTATTTTACCGCTTAACTTACCCCATGCTATTACACTTCCCGAAAATGTAATGCTGCCCAAAACCAGCCCGGAAAATAATATCGTCATTATACCCGT
>JAICPX010000106.1 GCA_025929635.1 Chitinophagaceae bacterium | reverse complement strand
TGGTGGTTGGGTGATCCGCTTCAATGGAATGAAAGTGAATTTTACCATAAAAAAAGAAAAAGGAAAGCGGGTGAACTGGATAAAAATAAACGAGCAACCTATCGATCTTTTAAAGCAATATTCATTTATAGCCTGTGAAAGAGAAGGCGACCCGGATACAACACTTTGCCGGATGGAAGGAATAACAACTACAAAAATGGGTATAACACTACATGCGGTTATTGAAGAATACTTAAAAAAATTCTCACCGATCGCTCCAAAGATCGAAGGTCGTTGCACCGTTACTGATGCACCTAATGATCTGCTTACGCAACTAATGGGTGTTGGATATGAATTCAGGTAAAATGCTGAGACAGGTCCTTATAATGGCAGAGACAAGGCATGCCTTGTCTCTACGAATCAATATCTATTTTTTTCGGCAAAATTTAACCGGCAAAAATATAACCGCAACCTTTCTCATGAGCACGACCTAATGCCCATACACCTGAAGGCACCGGCTGAATGCCGGGAAGAAGAGCATCCGTTAAGTCCTTTTTCACGTCTTCATGTTTCAAATTCATCGATTGGGCGATTGCTGCGCTGTAAACATTTATTGCAGCAGCACAAACAACAAAAAGTACTCCGCTTTCCTGGAGCTGGTTAACACCAATCAGCACTTCTCCGATCCCCGGAAACTTAAATGCACCGGGTTTTGGTTTCCAAAACGGATTACGCGTTGCCGGCTGATTCGTTTCAGGGTCATTTGCCTGGAACACTTTTCCAAGACTATATTTCTCCCATACTTTATCGTCCATTGCATATCCAATTGACGAATGTCTTAAAACTACCATCACACTACAATCTTTATTTGGAGAACCGGTAGCTTCATTCGTAAGCAGGAAGACACGGGGCCAGGCAAAAGGATATACTTCATGCGGGTGAGGCGAATCGAAAACGATGCGATGCTTACCGGTGATCTTTTTAAATATCTCCTCGGGATCACCATAAACTTTGTGATCAAAATTTGCTTCACCTGCGAATGCATTCAGTGATGGAGCAATTGTTGACAATCCTACTGCGGCAGCGCCGGTGGCTAATGTTCCCAGGAAGCTCCGGCGATCAGTACCTTCTTTAGTTTCGTTGGCATTCATAAAACAAGTTTTTGTGTTAATGAAAAAGTTCGAGAAGCTACGAAAAAAAATAATAGGACTATATGGAGCTGCCATTTTTGCCGATATATTTTCGTAATTTTTGCGTCACAACCTTAATTTATGAAGCGATATTTTTTCGTCATTTTAGTAATGTTGTTGGCGGCAGGAAAGAACCACGCACAAGTACAGGATTATAAAGTGGTTTTTGACCTAACCTCTAAAGATACCAACGTGCACAAGGCGGTGATCAGGTGGTGTAATGAGATCACTTCAGCCTATCCTGATGCAAGACTGGAAGTTGTGTATTACGGCCAGTCCCTGGAGATGATCACCCAGGGAAAGTCAGTGGTGCCAGGTGAAGTTACCCGGTTGATCCATAACAGGAATGTGACTTTTAAAGTCTGTGCCGCTGCCATGAAGCGCTGGAACATAGACAGATCACAGCTAATTCCGGGCGTCGCCACAGTTCCCGATGGTATTTATGAAATCTTACAAAAGCAACGGGAGGGGTATGGTTACATAAAAGCCGGACTTTAACCCATCTATATTAGGTTTCGCAACTCAGGTTAAGAATCACAACTCATTGTGACATTCGTCATTCTGCATCAGTAGATATACCTATAGGTTTGTAATACAAAATTTGCAAACCATGACACATTTCCAGGTATTGATTGTTGGAGGCGGAAATGCAGGTATTTCTACTGCGGCTCAATTATTACGTAAGAAAAAGGATCTCCAGGTTGCCATCATTGAGCCATCTGATAAACACTATTATCAACCGGCATGGACACTTGTTGGAGCCGGTGTTTTTGACATTAACAGAACAATTCGTAGTGAAGCATCAGTGATTCCGCAACATGTTACCTGGATCAAAGAAGCTGCTGCTTATTTTGATCCTGAAAAGAATACAGTATTAACGACCGGGGGTAATGCGTATAGTTATGACTATTTAGTTGTTGCGCCGGGTATTCAATTGAACTGGGATGCGGTAAAAGGCTTAAAAGAGACTATCGGCAAAAATGGAGTTACCAGCAATTATTCATTTAACTACGCTCCTTACACGTTCGAATGTCTGAAAAATATTAAGCCGGGAGATACGATCTTATTTACCGCTCCATCTACGCCAACAAAATGCGGAGGGGCACCGCAAAAAGTAATGTATATGACTGCAGATTACCTGCGGAAAAAAGGGATCTTGAAAAAAGTAAAACTTGAATTCGTTTCTGGCGGGAGCATGTTATTTGGTATTAAGAAATATGCTGAATCATTACAAAAAATGGTTGATAAATATGGCATAGCCCTTCACTTCAAATATGATCTTATCGCCATTGATGGAGAGAAAAAACAAGCCACATTTAAACTATTGAGTGGTTGGGGTGGAGTTACGGTCACAAAGAAATTTGATATGATACACGTGACCCCGCCACAAAGTGCCCCGGATTTTATCCGCAACAGTCCGCTCGCAGATGCAAAAGGATGGATCGATGTAAATAAGTTCACATTACAACATGTAAAATATCAGAATGTTTTTGCTTTAGGTGATGCTACCAATACTCCGAATGCAAAAACCGGGGCGGCAGTAAGAAAACAAGTTCCAGTTTTAGTAAATAACCTGATCGCCTTGATGCAACATAAAACGCTGACAGGAAAATATTCCGGCTATGGAAGCTGCCCGCTGACTGTTGGCTATGGAAAGCTGGTACTTGCAGAATTTGGCTATGACAACAAAGTGATGGAGACTTTTCCTTTTGACCAGTCAAAGCCGAGACGCAGCATGTGGCTTTTGAAAAAGTATATATTGCCCTGGCTTTATTGGCATAAAATCTTAAAAGGCACTGCCTGATACATTATACGTAACATTTATCACTTTCAATTTCAGTGTTTTTCCTGACTTTTGCGCTTGATGAAAAATTTTCTGTTTCAAAATAAATTATTGCTTATCGGGCTGGTGGTTGGTGGTATTGCAGGGTTTTTGTACTGGAAGATGGTGGGTTGTAACAGCGGTTCCTGCAGCATCACTTCGAAATGGCATAATAGTACGGCTTATGGAGCAGTGATGGGTGGCTTGTTATTAAGCATATTTAAACGTGAACCTAAAAACTGAGGCATATCGCTTCAACCCGATAAACCGGGACTCGGAATATGAACGAAACAACAAATAAAAAAGAAACATTCAGCGACCTGATCAATGGTGAGAGGCCTGTATTGGTCGACTTTACGGCTGAATGGTGCGGTCCCTGTAAAATGATGAAACCGGTGTTGGAGGAATTGCGTCAAAGAATGGGAAACGAAATACGGATCATCAAAGTTGATATTGACCAAAGTCCCCAGGCCGCGGCCTCTTATAGTGTAAATAGCGTACCTACACTTATCTTATTTCAAAAAGGAAATATTTTATGGAGGCAGTCTGGTGTGATAGCGGCGCCTTCACTACAAAAAATAATTAATCAATTCATTTCAAAATAATGCCGGATAAAAAGAAACCGGGTTACCTGGTTGCAGCGTTCGATTGTCGTTGTCCAAGATGCAGGGAAGGAAAACTCTTCAAGAACAAGATCAGCATCGGCTTAAAAAAAAATATGGCAATGAATAAGTATTGCCTGGTTTGCGGGCAGCCGACAGAAAAAGAACCCGGCTTTTATTATGGCACCGGTTATGTGAGTTATGCATTGGCTGTAGCAATAAGTGTGACCACCTTTGTTGCCTGGTTTGTATTAATTGGAATGTCGGTGAAGGATAACCGGTTTTTTTATTGGCTAATAACAAATGCCGTCCTTTTAATTCTTCTTCAACCCTGGATGATGCGTGTATCAAGAAGCTTTTGGCTTTCCTGGTTTGTTAAGTATGATCCCGATTGGGACAAGCATCCATTGAAGAGAGAAGAGATAGAACGGATTATTCCTGAACAGCAAATGAATTGATCGGATGCGGAGACTGAGGGATTCGAACCCTCGATACGGTTTCCCGTATACACACTTTCCAGGCGTGCCTCTTCAACCACTCGAGCAAGTCTCCGGGGGCGGCAAAAATACACTCAGCAGGTTAGATGCTAAATAATTCTTTTGCGTTTGCAGTAGTGATCTTTTCAATCTCCGCTTTCGAAACATTTTTTACCTCGCTCAATTTTTCAACAACATATTTCAGATAACTACATTCATTTCTTTTTCCTCTGAAAGGAACCGGGGCCAAATACGGTGCATCGGTTTCTAAAACCACATGCTTCATATCTACTTCTTTCATTACTTTATCCAACCCCGAATTCTTAAATGTGATCACCCCTCCTATCCCCAAATAAAAACCGAGATCAATGATCTGCTTTGCCTGCTCAATATTCCCGGAAAAGCAATGAAAAACCCCCTTCAAATTGCCTTTTTGATTTTCACTTACCATCTTAATACATTCATCCGTAGAATTACGTGAATGAATTACCACGGGAATATCATATTGAAGCGCCAGCTCTATCTGGGCCTGAAAAGATTGATATTGTTCCTTTGTAAAAGCCAGGTCCCAGTAAAAATCGAGACCGGTTTCACCAACCGCTACAAACTTCCTTTTTTCAAAATAGTCCTTTATAAGGCTAAGTTCTTCCTGGAAATTAGCTTTTACCGAGCAGGGGTGCAACCCCATCATTGCAATGCATTTTCCCGCGAAATTCGCCTCAGTCTTAAGCAAGGCTTCATGGGCTCCCGTATCAATAGCAGGCATCAATACAAGCCCAACACCTTCGTTTTCAGCCCTTGCCAACATTTCAGCCCTATCCTCATCAAATTCAGGCAGGTAGATATGACTGTGGGTATCAATTAGCATATTTTTATATTGATTTTCAAAGATAAACAAGCTGGAAAATTCTTAACAAAGCCTTAAACCAAGTCCAATAATTGATGTCTCACAATCGTTATTCGTAAACCGTAAAATCATTAGTATGAAACTGATACTCAGTCCTGCCCGCCTCGCTGCCATTATCATTGTTTCTCTTGTTGTTTTTGGCTCCTGTAAGAAAGAATCGAGTGACGAAGAAAACAGACAGGAAGAATTTGCATCCCAGGCTTCCTCCGAAGCAGATGCGGAGTCCGATGATATTTTCAATGAGGTTTTTGACAACGTGCTTGGAGTAAATGTAGATGTAGGTTTTGGTAACACCGGTGTATTCGGTCAAATGAATCCCGGAACTACGGGTGGAACTGCCCGTCTGAATGCATGTCCTGATGTAACGATCACTGCGTTAAATGCGCCAAATGATTTCCCCAAAAAGGTGGTGATGGATTTTGGTACCGGTTGTGTTGGTCGGGACGGAAGAACCCGTTCTGGCAAAATAATTACAGTTTATACGGACCGGCTATTCAAACCCGGTGCAAAAGCGACCAGCGAATTTGTCGATTTCAAAATTGACAGCATAACGGTCCAGGGAACGCATGTGATCACAAATCACAGTGAGCAATTATCAACCGCCCCGAGTTTATGTATCAGGCACAAATGGTCAGTAGAGGTTAGAAACGCGAAGCTTACCAAGCCTAATGGCAATTATACAGAATGGACCAGTACGAAAACCATAACACAGGAGGCAGGCATGTGTACACCCTATATTCATATCGATGACATTTATAAAATTGATGGAAGTGCCCATGGAAAAGTAAAAAGAGGAAACCTGTTGATCGCATGGAATTCCGAGATCACCGAGCCATTGGTTAAAAAATTCAGCTGCCGCTGGTTGGTAAAAGGGATTATAAGGGTCATGAGGCTTAATTTGACAACGAATTCCCCATGGGTCGCAGCCATAAACTACGGAAACGGCGATTGTGATAACAAGGCCCAGGTAACCATAAACGGAATTACCCATAATATTACTTTGCCGTAATTAAAAAATTATTATACCTTTAAACCAGTTTTCATAGGGTACGGATTAAAAACGGGCCAGGGTTTCTACCCAGGCCCTATTTATTTAATGATATCTTAACAGGGAATTCCTTATTGATAGCATTGAAGGAATACCCCTTTTCCGCAAAAAACTCCAGCACTCTTGGCAATACATATTGAAGTTTCATCAATGCTTTTTGACTATCGTGAAAAACGACTATTGAGCCGGCCCCCGCAGATAGTATCACGTTGGAAAGACATCGCTCATTTGTGATATCCATATCAAAATCCCCGCTTAATACATCCCACATGATCACGCGGGGTTGCTCTACCTTCATTACAGTTTTTAGATTTTTTGCCTGGAACGAAGTAATGCGACCATAAGGAGGCCTGAATAAGTCACTATTGATGTGCTGAGCCGCCAACGCAATATCCCTCATGTATGTTTCATTTTTCGTTTTCCATCCATTCAGGTGATTGTATGTATGATTTCCCACTGCATGGCCATCGCTTAATAGCTGGCTATAAAGATCGGGGTGTGCAACTACATTTTTTCCGATACAAAAAAAAGTGGCCGACGCATTGTATTGCTTCAATAGCTTTAATACAAACGGTGTTGCCTGTGGATGAGGGCCATCATCAAACGTGAGATAGATAATTTTTTCATGAACAGGTATACTCCAGATATAAGAATCGTATATCCTCCTGATCCAACCTGGTGTTTTTACGAAGTAAAACATTTTACGAAGTAATTTCTTTCCTTGTTAATCGTTTTAGATTTTTGTAGTCTTAAAGTCAATTAAAATTCAATCTCTATGAAACTAAAGAAAATCTTTGCTCTTTTAGCCCTTCCCTCGCTTTTTTTCCTTACTGGATGCCAGAAAGAAGAAGACGAACCGGATCCTGAATTTGAAACAACATTCATATTAACAGAAAACCAGGCTGTATCTGAAAGCATAAGTGATGATGCGACCGTGGTTTTCTTTGAAGCCTCGATAAATTCGGGCTTTTACAGAGTAAATGGAACTGCACAAACAACAGGTACTTTAAGCTGCGCAACCGTTACCGTAAATCCTCAAAATTCAACATTTCCGAAAACAATTGTAATTGATTTTGGAAGCGGTTGTGTGTCGCAGGATGGAATTAGCCGTAAAGGGAAGATCAATATCACCCTTTCAGATTATGTACACAACCCCGGAGCAGTGGCTGTAATGACTTTTGATAATTATTACACCGCCGGTTACAAAGTTGAAGGAACTATTACATGGACCAATACAAGTACTCCGAATGGTGTTAGCTGGACAAGGCAAATTACCGGTGGAAAGCTGACCGAGCCATTAGGTGGTTACTATTGGACGCATGAAGGGACAAAGAACGTTGCGCAAACCGCCGGTGCAAGTACACCCCTGAATCTTCTGGATGATGTGTATTCGGTAACAGGGAACCATACGGTAACCAATCCCGCAGGCAAAACAAGAACCGTTACGATATTGGAAGACCTTGAGAAGAAAACAACTTGTTATAATGTAACAAAAGGCAAGATGAAGATACAGGCGCAAACCCACTTTGCGATCCTCGATTATGGTGATGGTACTTGTGATAAGGTTGCTACTATTACTATTGATGGAGTAGCACCGATAACAATATTGCTGCCATAAATTTCCCGAACCCACGAATCAACCGTCTTGCTTCAGCAAGCCGGTTTTTTTGTTGCCATAGATGAAAGTGAGGGACACTTATCTTTGCCGCCATGGATAAACGGGTAAGAGTAAGATTTGCGCCATCACCGACGGGAGGCTTGCATCTTGGCGGCATGAGGACGGTTTTATACAATTATCTATTTGCGAAAAAACAGGACGGGGATTTCATAGTAAGAATTGAAGACACGGATCAGAGTCGTTATGTACCCGGCGCAGAGGAATATATTTTCAATTGTTTGAAATGGGCAGGCCTGCAACCAAACGAAAGCCCACTCCATGGTGGCGACTACGGACCTTATCGGCAGAGTGAAAGAAAAGAACAATATACTCAGTATGCAGAACAGTTGGTAAAACAGGGTCAGGCTTATTATGCTTTTGATACTCCTGCTGACCTGGAAAAAATGAGACAGGATTTTAAGACAGAACAAAATCCATCTCCTCAATATGATCACGGCATACGAATGAAAATGCGGAATTCGCTCACCATGAATTCAGATGAAGCAAAAAGGTTAATAGCTGAAGGAGCAAAATTTGTGATCCGCATTAAGATGCCGGAACACGAAACGGTTACGTTCAAAGATCTGGTTCGCGGCGAGGTGAGTTTTGATACTTCGGTTGTTGACGATAAAGTGTTATTGAAAGCAGATGGAATGCCAACATATCATTTGGCTGTGGTTGTTGACGATTACCTGATGAAGATCTCACATGCCTTTCGGGGTGAAGAGTGGTTGCCCAGCGCACCCGTGCATGTTTTATTATGGAAATATCTATTCGGGCTTGATAAAATGCCACAATGGGCACATCTCCCCCTGATACTTGGGCCAAATGGGAAATTGAGTAAACGCGATGGAGCAAAATTCGGTTTTCCCGTTTTTGCAATGAATTGGACAGATCCAAAAACAAATGAACTAACCGAAGGATTCAAAGAGAAAGGGTTTTTACCCGGGGCATTTATTAATTTCCTTGCCTTGCTTGGATGGAATGACGGAACCGAGCAGGAAATCTTTACCAAAGAAGAATTGATCGACAAATTTTCTATAGAACGGGTGCACAGCGGTGGGGCAAAATTTGATTACGAAAAAGCCAAATGGTTCAATCATGAATGGATCAGGAAAACTGAAGTCGGAAGTTTAAAGTCGGAAGTCAGAATCCTTTTGAATGAAACAGGCCTTACTGGTATAGAAAATCCAATGCTTGAAAAAGTAATTACGCTTGTAAAAGATCGATGCACATTACTTACAGACTTTTATGATCAGTCATGGTTCTTTTTTAAAGCACCGGATAACTGGGATGTGGATGCAGTAAAGCCAAAGTGGAGCGAAGACAAGAAAGATTTCTTTCTTAGTTACATTGATAAATTGTCAACAATAAGCAATTGGCAATTGGCAACCTTGGAAGAATCTTTCAAAACGCTCGCTACTGAAAAGAATATTAAACCGGGGGATTTGCAATTGCCATTCCGGATCATGCTGGTGGGCGGTAAATTTGGCCCACCGGTCTTTAATATTGTTGAATTATTAGGGAAAGACGAAACAATTAATCGCATTAAAAAAGCTTTAGCTGTATTTTAGATTGCGGCTCGATCCTGTCTTGTCAAAAATGATGCAACCAACTGCTCCTGATAAAATTGTTATTGGCTTATTAGCCTTAATAAAATTCCTTATCCCGTTTCTTTTTATTCACCACGCCTTTGAGCTGCAGCGTGATGAATATCTATATTATCAGCAAGGGCAGCATTTGGATCTTGGTTATCTGGAAAATCCACCATTGCTGTCCTATCTTGGCTGGATCTCATCCTGGTTCGGAGCTAAAGAATGGTTGATCCGGTTGTGGCCGGCATTGATCGGCGCTTTTACTGTTGTTGTTACCTGTTTAATCACGGCAAGATTAGGCGGAAGATCATTTGCGCAGTTTCTTGCCGGGTTTGGAGTGATCACAGGAGCTTTCTTACGAATTCATATTCTATTTCAACCAAATATTCTTGATATCTTCTTCTGGACCTGCAGCCTGTATTTTCTTATAAAATTTATTCAAACTGATCAGCGGAAAGATCTTTTGGGTATGGCTATCTGTCTTGCATTGGGCTGGTGGAGCAAATATTCAATACTATTTCTTATCGCAGCCCTTGTTATCGGTATACTATTGACAAGACATCGTAAACTTTTTCTACAAAAAAGATTTTATGTCGTTGCAGCAATCGCCCTGCTTATCATTTTACCAAACCTGTGGTGGCAATATGCGCATAATTGGCCATTGGTACATCACATGAAGGAATTGCGGGAGACACAGCTTGTTCATATAAGTATTACTGATTTTATCAAGGAACAGTTGCTTTTATTATTTCCCGTTTTGATCATTTGGACAGCAGGGTTGATCTGGTTTCTCAGGGATAATACTTACCGGATCTTTGGATGGATCTATCTGTCGGTAATTGTTTTACTCATTTTTGGCAGTGGCAAAAGTTATTATGCAATTGGTATTTATCCCGTATTACTCGCCGCTGGTTCAGTAGCCTGGGAACGTCTGTTGGAGGCCAGGAGGTGGGTGCTTTACCTGGTCGCCGCACTGATAATAGGCTTAACTGTTCCCTTTATCCCTATCGTTTTACCAACAATGAGCCCTCAAAAGCTTGCTGTTTTTTATGAAGAAAAAGGAGTTGACAAAATTGGACTGTTAAAATGGGAAGATCAAAGAGATCATGAATTGCCACAGGATTTTGCCGATATGCTGGGGTGGAAGGAATTGACAGAAAAGACCGAAAGATTTTTTAATTCCTTACCGGATTCTTCGAAAGCTTCCACCATTGTTTTTGGTCGGCATTATGGTCACGCAGGGAGTTTAAAATTTTATGGTCAAACCCACCCTTTTACTTCAAAAGTTATGACAGATGTCGGAAGTTTTTTATTGTGGATACCCAACAGGGTTAATTTCCATAATATCATATTGCTTGCCAGGAGAATGCCAGATAGCGATGATGAAGTGTTCCATCATTTTGAAAAAGTAACAATTATTGATTCGGTGACAAATAAATTGTCAAGACAATTTGGAGATAAGATCATCTTTTTTGAAAAGGTTGACCCAACAGGGCTAAAACTTGCACAAGATGGTTTGTTAAAAGAGAAAAGTAAATTTAACCGCTAGCCTTGTTGCTGGATCACCTTCATGACAGCAGTAAAATCAGTTTGACCCAAACGTTCTATCATTTGCACATCTGGTCTGTCCAGTTGAAACAATCCTGATGTATTCAATTGCACTTGTTCAGAAGTCCTGATGCCTGCAATGATCGTTGATACTCCACTATAGCTGAGAATGTAGCTAAGCGCCAGCTGTGTCTTACTGCAATTATATTTATTACACAACGTCCAGACTGGTGATAAAGCATGGTTCGATGTATCGATCACTTCCTTTGTCAACCTGTTCTTACGATGATCATTGGAAGAAAAACTGAAGGCCTTATCAAACTTGCCCGTTAACAAGCCAAATTGCAAAGCCATCCTTACGATTATGCCATATCCATTGTTGGCCGACTGTTTTACCAAAG
>JAICPX010000099.1 GCA_025929635.1 Chitinophagaceae bacterium | reverse complement strand
GGATGCATCATTTCTGAACTCGCTTTCCACTACTGATATAGCAATGATCAAAGTGATCAAAGGCCCTTTTGCCGGTGGTGTTGGTAATAGTGGCGGCGGAGCTATTGCTATTTATACATTTAAAGGCGAAGATGTAGAAGAGGAAGACTAAGGGCTTAGGATAAGCCTGAGTCCTCAACCTTAACCTCAACCTTAACCTAATCCAGCCCAAACATCCCCTTATTTAGTTGCTGAAGGATCTTTGTTTTATTCTTTGCCGAAACGAGCAGCGAGATATTGTGCGGGCTGCCGCCATAAGAAACCATCCTTACCGGGATATTGACAATTGAACCAAACAATCTCTTAATAATATCTTTTGTTTGTGAAATCTCATTTCCCACGACGGAAATGATCACCTGGTCCTTATCCACTTCGATGGTTCCAAATGGCTCAAGCTCTTTTAAAATATCTTTCAGGTGAGTGGTATGATCGATCGTTAAGGATACCGCAACTTCTGAGGTTGTGATCATATCGATCGGTGTACGGTATTTCTCAAATACTTCAAATATCTTTCTTAAAAAACCATAAGCCAGTAACATCCGGCTACTTTTTATCCTGATAGCAGTAATATTATCTTTTGCTGCAACGGCCTTCACGCCCACTGATTCGGAGATTTCAGAAATTGTCGTGCCTTTCGCTTCCGGTTGCATTGTATTCAGCAACTTTACCGGCACCTTATATGTTTGCGCAGGCCAGATGGATGCGGGGTGCAATATTTTTGCCCCGAAGTAGGCAAGCTCTGCAGCTTCTTCAAAACTTAATTGCTCCACGGGCACAGTCTTCTTCACGATTCTCGGGTCATTATTATGCATGCCATCAATATCCGTCCAAATTTCACACACACTTGCGCTGATTGCAGCAGCAATCAATGAGGCCGTATAATCACTCCCCCCACGCTTTAAATTATCAACCTCACCCCTGGCGTTACGACAGATATAGCCTTGTGTTACAAAAAGTTTTTTTGCCTTATGCTTCCTCAGCAGTTGCGACAACCTTATTTTAATGCTGCCGATCTGGGGTTCGTCATAACTATCAATGCTCATGAATTCCAGGGCCGGAAGCAATTCATGATCGATCCCTTGTTCTTCAAGATATACAGAAAACAATTTTGTAGAAAGCAATTCGCCTTGTGCCAGGATGTCTTTACTCAGTGCTTCACTAAACGATATCTTCAAAATGATATTCAAAAATTCAAAGTGTTCTGCAACGATCGCTTTTGCTTTTTCAATTGATGGCTCTTTCTTCACCAGTTTTGAAATAAAATCCTGGTAATGCGTCTGAAGTTTATCGATCTCTTGTTTCGCAACCGTCCGGTCACCCTTGGCAATATTCTCACCGATTGTTACCAATGCATTTGTTGTTCCGCTCAATGCACTCAATACAACAATAACGGGTTCGTCACCGGCAGTCACCAGCTCTGCCACCTGTAACATTCTTTCAGGTTTGCCAACAGACGTACCTCCAAACTTCATTACTTTCATAAAACCGCTCAGTCGCGTAGGGGATTAGGTTAAAAATTTTTAAGGTTGCAAAGATAGGTTCGAAGTGAATAACAATTGTTAGAGTGATTATTTAGGTAATGTCTCAGTTTGAATTCTTTTTACCACATAGTCACATAGTGCACAATAGAAAATACACACACAGAGCGTTCTATGTGACAACCTATGTGTCAATGTGGTTCCGTTTTTTCAAGCTGATACACTACCATTATTTATTGACGAGCTTTTGTACTACAATTTAGCTTTTCTTGCGTTGCACATTTTTGCTTTCGCTAATCCTATTCAACGATCGCGAATCGTTGATCGTGACTCCTGACTATCCGACAAACTCATGTCTCATGTCTCACGATTCACAAAAAATGTACACTAAATCTTTCCCCCAAATACCTGAGATCTTCCACAACGGGCTTGAGCAGGGGGATTCCATTCTTCATTCTTTCTGCTTCCATTTCCCTCTCAGGATCGCCGGGTATTAAAACTTTTTCCTGACCCTGAACTGTCTTTGCAGCACGAAACCTTTTTATCCATTTGTCCATGTGTTTCTTAAATTCATCAGCCGGGCGGAAGGCATCGACTCTCATTGCACCAAAAAAATGACCGATACCTTTTCCAGGTTGTTCATCAGGCATAGGAACATAAGCTGGAAATGGCGGCACCCATGGACCGTAATTAGCACCGCTCAGTACCGCAGAGAAAATGTCAACGATAGCGCCAAGCGCATAACCTTTATGACTTCCATGGTCGCGATCCCCACCTAATGGCAATAAAGCACCACCGGCTTTTAATTCATGCGGATCAGTAGACGGTTTGCCTTCTTTTGTTTGTATCCAGCCAAGCGGCGCGACACCACCTTTGCGTTGTAATATTTCCAGCTTACCATTCGCCGCTGTTGTTGTAGCAAGATCAGCAACAAATGGTGGTTCTTCACCGGCGGGTATCACAACACAAATTGGGTTTGTACCCAATAGCCTTTCAACCGAAAATGTTGGCGATACCAAAGGGCTGGCATTTGTAAATGCAATACCGATCATATCATATTGCAAGGCCATCATTGCATGATAACCTGCAATGCCAAAATGATTGCTGTTCTGGACACTTACCCAACCTGTACCCACCTTCTTTGCTTTTTCAATTGCAATTTGCATTGCATACGGCGCCACTACCAACCCCAGGCCGCTATCTCCATCAACAACTGCCGTGGAAGGGGTTTCATGAATGATCTTTAATGCGGGACCCGTATTGACTCTTTTTACTTCCCACAATCTTACATACCCACTCAACCGCGCGACACCATGTGAATCGATACCCCGCAGGTCAGCAGATAATAAAACTCTTGCCGAAGTAGCTGCATGCTCTTCGCCACACCCGATCTTTTGAAGAATTGCTTTTGTAAAATCAAATAATTTCCCGTAGCTAAAAGTTTCCTGCGACATGCGGCAAAGAAACGATAAAGATGTCAATGCTCAATCGCGCATAATTATTGATCACCAGGGCTTCATTTGTTATTTATAAGATCAGTGCCGTGTGCTAAACAGTTTTGTTATCGGATGGATAGTTTGTGCAATAGGTAAAACCGACAATGATAGGTACCCGGGGGTGTCATTCTTCGAAAAGCTTCACGACTAAAAGACCACAACCACGTTGTAGAAGTTTGAACAGAAATATAAACGGAGCCGCGCAACTGCCCTTTAATGGCATGAATTCAGCAAAGACTAAAAAAATTCTTTCTCATTCACAGTTTCAGTTGACATTTTTGTTAATCAGACGGAATATCCTTACCAACGGAAACGTTGATTGTGGTAAATCACCAATTCTATTTCTTCCTGCAATCTCCCGCTACCTCGCAAACTCAAACCGCCATGAGTTGCATCTTCTCAGGATTCCAGTGAATGATCTTTTTCTGAAAATAACTATCATTGGCGGCGAGACAAGGAGCCGCAGCACGAAAACCAATGACCGGGTCCTCAATAACTGGCTTATTATTTCTTATACCTTCAAAGAAATTGATAAAATGTTCAACATGATCATTACTTCCTTCCGGAGCCTTATATTGAATTGCCTGCTTTTGTGGCCTCTTCCTGTCCTCCGCGGTCCATTTCTCATTATACTTTTTCATCAACTCATCCTGCATCGCCTGGGGATAGGTGCTTAGTGAGTCCCAACCACCAATACCGGGGGCTTTAGGCATCGTGCTGTAAGCAACACGAACTCCATCCCATGTTTTTTCCATGGCACCTTCACTGCCGATATAGCGAACAACACTGCGATCACCGCCCCCACTTATAAAATTCACACGAAGCATGGTTTGAAAAGCAGGATGTTCTTTTGTCTCAGGATAATCCATAATCGATACCATTACATCAGGTACATCGCGGCCATCTTTCCAATATGCAAGCTGACCGGTTGAAACAATTTTTGTCGGTCCCATAGAACCCGTTACATAATGTATGCCCGTGAGTAAATGAACAAACAGGTCACCAGACATCCCGGTTCCAAAATCTTTGTAGTTACGCCACCAGAAAAATTTCTTAGCATCATATTTGGGTTTGGGATTCATTAAAGACACGTAACGATCCCAATCTACCGTTTGTGGCGATTCATCAGTTGGAATCGTATATTGCCATGCTCCAATTGCACTTTGCCTGTCATAGGTTGCTTCGATGCAATTGATATTACCGATCTCACCAGCTTTGAAAAGTTCTTTTGCCTTCGCAAAGCCTGGACCGCTGATACCCTGGCTGCCGACCTGCATGATCTTACCTGACTTTTTCCATGCATTGATCACTTCTTGTCCCTGGCTGAGTTTATGTACCATTGGCTTCTCGCAATAAACATGTTTGCCTTTATTTAAAGCATCAATTGCAATCCGGGAATGCCAGTTATCACTTGTCGCTAAAATGACGGCATCAATGTCCTTCTTCCCGAGTAACTCTCGGTAATCTTTAGTTGTAAAAAGATCTTTGCCGTATAATTCTTTCATTCTTTCCAAACGACCCGTATAAAGATCACAAGCCGCAGCTAATTCGACACCCGGAACTTTTAATGCCGCCTGAAGGTCACTATGTCCCTGGATACCTGTGCCGATAACAGCAATTCTTATTTTATCATTAGAAGAAATTCTTTTCTCCCATGGAATTACTTTTGTTTCATAATTTTCTTCTGCAAGCAGTTTTGAAATACTGCCACTGCCTACTAACAAAGCGGTGTTACTTAAGTTTTGAATGAATTTCCGGCGTGATGACATAGCAAATTGTATTTAAGAGAACTACAATTTAAGAAGAAATCAATGAACACGATTCACATCATTTGTGCCAATCCTAAAGTTTTGCTGAAAAAGCCCCTTTAATATCTATTTCCCTTATGTACGGGGCCAGATATCTGTTCAATAACGCTGCGATCTCTCTTTTCGTGAGAGGCTGATCATTATACATTTTTTCTGAGATCGGTTGCCAGATGGGATCAACCGTAATGTCTTCTTTAGCTGATCCGTCATGTTTAACCAATGGGGGGATAAATCTGGTCATCCCGTTTTGTGGATTGGTGCTAAAAAAAGCGGTCAGCATTCCGTATAGAATTGAAAAACTCACATTATTAGCCTGTTTAAATTTGTTGTTAACGGGTTGTTTAGGAAAAAACTCTGTTAATCCTCCATAAAGCTCATTTGCCTTTATTAAACTATCCGGATAAAAAAACATCTTGTTCGCCCAGCCCTCAGCTTTACCAACTCCCTTTAAGATTCCTGTCACTCCTATCTTTTGTATGGCTTCCCAATGCGGATCGCCCGGCTTTACATCTACAAAAGGCATTAAATGACATTTTAACTTCAAAAGTTCACCTTGCACCGATCTTACTAAAACATCTCTTATTCTCTTTTTCTCTTTTAAACTCTTAGCCGCTAATACTCCGGCAGCTTGTCCGGTGAGTAGCACAACTGGCTGCAATCTTGTGCTTCCATTTACAATATTGGTAACTGAAATTCCCTTTTCACAAACAATCAATCCATCGGTCTTTTCGGGAATCAAACAACCCAGGGGAATATTAAATGAAGGAATTTTTGGAAACTCTATTGGCGGCACGTTACCAGGATATTGGCCATGATGATGATCGACCGGGTAATCCCCAACTGAAATCCCTGTTCTATATAACACGTCGGCATAAGGATCTATAAGATGATTGATATTCAATCTTACAACTCCTCTTAGTCTTCTTCCTTCACGGTGGTATGGGATCAACGCCATGCCTCCATTCAATTCATCATCTGCAAGACCAAAATGCTTCATGCCTAACGTGGTTTGCAAAAAATAAATAAACCCGAGTGTATGTTGTTTAGCGATCTGATAGCCCGAATCCCGTACCTTATCATTACTTTCAACAACATTTAAATAATAATCATTTCCGTGCGCCGGCCAGTTCAGCATATATTTATCTTGTATCGCGCCGGGTGATCGCGGCAGTTTACCATAATCCAAAACCTTTTTTGTGTCAAACTGGTAGGCCTTTCCATTGCAGGGCGCTTCGGCGGTACTGCAGAAATATTTTGTTGAATCGTAATTCGCAGGTCTTGCGATCGTTTTATCTGTGCCGGCACCATAGTCTTTCAGAATGGCAACCCATGTCAGATCCTGGATGATATTATTTTTTTGTCTCGCTTCTTTTTCACCACTTATTTTCGTGTCATCCATCCCGAGGTCATAATTGGCCCCTGCCTTGGCCAATACATCCCCGAGTTCTGTACCATCAATAACAACTTTGGCGTTTATCTGTAGGGTTTGCCTGTTATCATTTGTGAAAATTGCGCCAATCACCTTAGTACCACTTTTTATGACGGAACCAAACCGGTGATTGAAATGAACAGTGAGATCATTTTCTCTTGCCGCCCATGCTTTGAAAATGCTATCACCTACATGTGGTTCGAAATTAGTATTGCTTACCCAACCAGTATTTAATCTCGTTCTTCCATAATGTTGATACAATGCCAGCCTGAATTCTTGCCACATCCCGCTGGGCAGCTGATCATTTCCGTCAGTGCAGCCAACACCCGCAGCAGTTAACATGCCACCCAGCATATTTGTTTCTTCTACCAAAATAGTTTTCACTCCCAGTCTTGCACATTGAATCGCAGCCGCAGTTCCGCCAACGCCGCCGCCAATAACAAGCACATCTGTATTGACCACCGGAATTTTTGGTTGTGCAAAAACAACAACAGGAAGCAACCAAACAAAAAGGAATGTTCCTTTCATTGTATTAAGATAGTGATTGCGTTTTACCTCACCCCATCATAAACCTTTTAATTGCAGACTCTACTCCCCCTCCCCTTGAGGAGCGGGGCGGGGAACATTTCAAATCATGAATTATTAGATGGGGTGAGGTAAAATAACAATGCCCCCGTTTACCGGAGGCATTGTTACGTTCGACCGTTTTGTCATTAGAACGGTAAATCGTCCACCGGTTCAGAAATATCACTGGCTGTTGGAACGGCGGTAGCCGGTGCCGATGCAGCAGAAATATTGCCACTATCGCCCTTGCCACCCAGCAACTGGATCTCGCGAACTCTCAATGAAAGAGATGATCCTGGAGTTCCATCATTGCGTTGAAAAGAACGGGCTTCCGGAGTTCCATCTACATACACCTGTTTTCCTTTGGTTAGATACGGCGAAATGGCGGTCTTGTCAGACCAATAAGCGCAGTCAACCCAGGTTGTTTTTTCCTGGTTATTGCCCTGTGAGTCACGATACCTTTCAGTATGTGCTACGGTAAAGTTGATTACATTTTTACCATTTACGGTGTTAACCACGCAATCCTTGCCGAGGTGTCCGATTACTTGTAACTTAATCATAGTGCTCAATTTAAATCGTACTTAAATAATTAATAACAGCTGCAATTTACGTTCCCATTAATGGCTGACAATGCTACTTTCTGGTAATTCCTGGAGATTTTTCCTCAATCACCTGATGTTTTACACAGCGGTGAAAAAAATCTTAATAAATCTTTTGTTATTCGTCAGTTCTGGCATTGGCTGCATGAATGCATTCATAAAAGGCGTCTTCCTCCTCCTCCTTCGCCGAATGGAAAGGAGCAGTGCTTTAGCATATATCCAAACAAATTATCCTTCCACTTCATTTAAGAATAAATCCAAACAATAAAAGAATGACCGATGTAAGTTCCCCCTTCGGTGGACAGGGGACTTTAGTCATCAGTTCTTGCACTCGCAGCATCAATTATTCTTCCGAAGAAAATTGCATTCATAAATAGTTTACTGCCGCCCAACCAGAATGCACGGAAGTTCGGATTGTCTGCGATATTGATCACTCTCCCATTACCAACGGTATTGACAATAACAGCAGCTGAGTTCTTAATTGCATCAAGGTTCTCTTTACTTGCCCAACCACTTTGCAGTGGCTTACTTCCATAATAGAACGGAGTAGCATACGGATTTTTGCTTTTCTCCATAAAAACTTTGTTGGCTTTGAATAAGCTTACCGTTTTTTGATTATAGCCATAAGTAAGTGGATGCGTATTATCAATATCAGCACCGAAAATGGCGCCATTCATTTGTTGTGCCCCATCAACCTCTACACGAACAGTATAGGTAAGTTTTTGCGTGCTGTCTGTTGCAGCTCTTACTCTTTTGAATTTAATATCGGTAATGCCATTTTGTGCAGCCCAGCTTACTGCTTCTTCAGCTAATATCAATACACCACCAGCCTGTACCCATGTTCGTAATTTGTCTTTATTCAGATCGGGATAACTACCACCAACCATTATGATAGTATTGTATTTATTCAATTCAACGCGGTTGAATACAGAAGATTCAAGATGAGTGGCGGGTATATTCATTCGCTGATCAAGCAAATGCCAGACCTCACCGGCATCTGTAGCATTTACACCGGGCCCAACGATCATGGCAATACTTGGTTTTGTCACGACAGCAAACCGGCTGCTGCCAAGATCAATTCCAGTATTTACATTGCCTGTGCCGACCGAATAAATTCTCAGCCGGTATTTTTCTGCGACGGTATTCATCTTACCTGCAACAATTTCTGCATTGTCTTTTTGCAGTTTAACAGGGATCATGATCGTACCGCGATCAAATTTCTTAGTGCCATTTCCAACACTCATTTCAAAACTATTTGTTGCCACTTTTACAATAAGACCTGCATCAAGTATTTCATTTATAGCAGCGGGTGCATACAACTCATCCCATTCTAACAAATAGGCATAGTTTGATCTGCCACCAGCTATTTCACCCTTCAAAAAATTTAATGATCCCACTTTTGCACCAGGAGTTGGTGCTGTGGTCAATTCCTTAAATGGCAAGCCAAAGGCAAGCGGCATCGTCCATGCGGTGATATCATAAAACAAGCTGTCCTTAAAGTCGAATGTTTTTTCAAATATGCCCCGGATCAAACTATGTTGCGGCTGATTCAATGAAACAATAAACGCGGACCCTTTTTGAAATTCGTTGTCACTCCAGTTATCCGGCAATTCATTGATCTCAACCTGGTGGCGCTTAAGCATTGTGGCAAACTCAAATGTTTTTGCTTTATCATTTTTATCGCCGAACACATAAGCTTTAGTAGCATATGCGGATGCGCGGCTGGAAGCTTGCTTAAAAAAATCTCTTTGATGCTCTAAAAATTCCTTACGGAGCGCTTTGGCTCCTTCCAAGGTAGACAGCGCAGTAATAAACTGATTTTTTATGGTGAACGGAAAACTTAATAATCCATTTGATGTTTGTTGTAAATGTCCTCTTGATGAGGCTTGTTCAAATAAAACTCCAATACAGCCCTGCACATCCGGGTAAGTTGAACCTTTGCCGTAATAAAAATCATCATAGTTCTCTTTTGTAAAGTATAATGAACCGATACGATCCAGGAATGCAGCATGAAACTTTGCCAGCTTAGCGGTAAGCTCCTGGTTCTTGTCAGGTGTCAGCGGATTCACTCTTGATGGAACACCCGGTTGAAAAAAGAAAGTGGCATTACTTCCCTGCTCATGGTGATCAGTAATAATATTGGGTTTCAATTTATGAAACCATGCCAACCTTTTTTGACTTTCTACGGGGAGGGCCGGAAACCAATCACGGTTCAGATCAAACAAATAATGATTAAAACGACCCCCCGGCCATACTTCGTTAAACTCCCTTGAGTTGGGATCACTTACCAGGTTTTTGCTTTTGTGTTGATTGGCCCATGTGGAAAATCGCTGTAAACCATCTGGATTGAAAGAAGGATCAAAAAGGATCACCACATTTTCAAGCAGTTCATCAATTTGTTTTCCTTCAGCAGCGGCGAGGTAATATGCAGTCAGCAATGAGGCGTTAGCACCGCTGGATTCATTACCATGAATAGAGTGCCCGATATATACAACTATCGGCATATTCTCAATGCTTAAGGAAGAAGATTTGGAAGGGTCGGTCAATTGCACATGCTGCTGTCTTATTTCTTCCAATCGTTGGTGATTTTTTGGGGAAGTAATGATCAATAAGACCTGCGGCCGGTCTTCGTAAGTCAGGCCCATTGTTTCCAATTTCACTCTATCCGGAGCAGCGAGAGCAATGGCTTTCATATAATTCACAAGCCGGTCATGCGTGATATGCCACTCTCCCACTTCATGATAGATAATGTCTTTTGGCTTGGGAATTCCAGCCTTGTAATTGACAGAATCAGGTAAATAATATTTTAGATCCTGTGCAAAGACGCAATTGGCAATTGGTAACAGGAAAAGGACAAAAAGAAATTTTCTCATGAGCAATTGGTTTGAAATTATCAGGGAAGATAAGGACAATACAGAAATTGAAGTAACTTGAATCGGGGCGCCGAGCATTAAAAAAGTAATCGTTAAAAGACTAATGAACCACTGGTATAAAACACCAAATCACTTACTATCAGGATACATAAGAACAGTATTGGTGCTGGAAGGGTGTGCCCAGCCCGACCCTGATAATTTGCCGCTTTTCACCAATGGCATGCCGGCCCTGTTTTGCAAAACTGAAAAAGAGAATTCAGGAAATGAGATGATCATTCAATTGAGCTTATTTGGAAGATCGGTGCCGGAAGAACATTGGAACGTAACTGCCGATATGACGATCATCGCTTATTTCTTTAAGCCTTTTGCATTAGCAACTACATTCAATATTCCCGCAAACAAATTAAATAAAGAACCAATCGATCTTTCCAGTTGGAGCCCACATAAAATAAATGCATTAAAAACGCAATTGATCCATGCTTCATCAACATCGCGAAAAGTTGAAGTGCTTGATAATTTATTAATGCACCAGTTGACCCAGAATAAAAAGGAATGCGAGATCATACAAAATATAACAGACCAGATCATTTATAACCCTGGTACGGAAATCTTAGCTGAGGTACTGGAAAAATTTAAATTAAACGAAAGAAAGTTTCAAAGGATCTTTAAAAAATATGTTGGCGTTACGCCGAATCAATACCGGAGGATCTGCCAGTTTCATATCTCTTTCGCACAACTAAGAGCTAAAGATTTTGAAAAGCTTTCTGACGTCGCTTATGACAATGGTTTTGCCGATCAAAGCCATTTTATCCGGTCGTTCAAAGAGTTTACACAGATCACACCCAATGACTACCTGAAGGCTGGGTTGAAAGATAAGGAAGTCTGATGTCTGAAGTATGAGGTCTGATGTCTGACCCATTACGTAAGATGCGAATTCTGACTTCTGACTTCTGATCTGTCGCTTTTATTCTATTCTTTCATCTCGTAGCTTCATAGGTTTGTATATAAATAATAAATCATGAAAGAAAAAATAACTCCATGTCTCTGGTTCAATGGGCAGGGTCAGGAAGCAGCAGCATTATACTGCGCTGTGTTTGCCGATGCAAAAGTTACGGACCAATCTCCTTTTGTTACCGGTATCAATGTGTCCGGGCAAAACATCACGTTACTCGATGGCGGGCCCAAATACAAACCCACTCCTGCTATTTCCTTTTATTATGTCTGCGAAAAACCTGAAGAATTAGATCGCATCTGGAATGAACTTAGTAAAGAAGGCACAATCCTGATGCCTTTGGATAAATATCCCTGGGGTGAAAAGTATGGATGGCTCAATGATAAGTATGGTATTTCCTGGCAACTTTCATTGGGCAGCATAAATGATGTGGGACAGAAAATAACTCCCTGCCTGCTATTTACCGGCAAACAATATGGCCGGGCAGAAGAAGCGATCAATCATTATTCGTCCATCTTCAAAAAATCAAAGCTTGACGGTATTCTGCGATATGGTAATAATGAATTACCCGACATCGAAGGCAAAGTGAAACATGCGCAAATGGGTTTGGATGGATATAAAATAATGCTGATGGAAAGCGCCGGGCAACACAATTTTACTTTTACCGAAGGCGT
>JAICPX010000631.1 GCA_025929635.1 Chitinophagaceae bacterium | reverse complement strand
CCATTTGACAAATCAATATACCTTGTTACTGAGCCGGGAAAAGAAAAAGAAACAATAGTCAGGTTGGCCCGGGTTGGTTTTGAAAAGATCGATGGTCATTTAGAAGGCGGTTTTGAAGCATGGAAAAAAGCGGGTCAGAAAGTTGATATGATCGTTGAAGTGGAGCCAGATGAACTTTTAATGGATAAGGAGTTTGACAATAACCTTATCGTTCTTGATGTCAGAAAAGAAAATGAATTTGCAGAAGGCCACTTACCTGGTGCAATGAATCTGCCACTAAGTGAAATGACCGATCCTGCTACCATGGCGAATATCGAAGATGGTCATAATTTATATGTCCATTGCGCCGGTGGCTACCGCAGCGTGATTGCCTGTTCATTGTTGAAACGCCAGGGCATACATAATCTTCGCAATATTGCGGGTGGGTGGAATGCGATCAAGGCGCAGGAGAAAGTTGAGATAGTAAAAGAGAAGAGTGTGTTGAATTAGGCCCGCCTCACCCCGAACCTCTCTCCTGGCGGAGATGGGAGTTTATACCTGCACTATTCCGTTTTTGATGGCGTACATTACGAGACCTACTCTTGTTTTTAGATTTAGTTTTTCAAACAAGGCATCGCGGTAGCCATCGATCGTTCTTGGACTAAGAAACATTTTGTCTGCAATTTCCTTGTAGGTCATTTCCGTGCAGGCATATTTTAAAAAATCGATTTCCCTGTCATTCAATTGGACAAGATTTCTTACATCAGCATCTTCATCAAGTTTATTGATCGAGTGTATAAGCTTTCCGGTTACCAATTCTGAATAGTAATAACCTTTCGTCATGATTGAATCCAATGCTGCTTTTAATTCAGAAGGTTCACTGTCTTTTAGAATATATCCTTTTGCCCCTGCCTTGAACATTCTTATTACCGAATTCTCGTTGTCATACATGGAAAGTGCCAGGACTTTTGTCAACGGATAGGTTTGTTTGAGCCATTGCGCTGTAGCAAAACCATCCATTTCAGGCATATTGATATCCATTAAAACAAGATCAGGAACATTTCCATTCTTTATCTTTTTTTGAAAATCGATACCATTATCAGCTTCAAATACCACGGTATAATTATCAAGACTATTCACAAGACCGGCAAGTCCATTGCGTAACAATACATGGTCATCAACCAGGGCAACTTTTGTTTTATTGTCTGTTTTCATTGTTTGTTTTCAATTGGTAAATTAATTTTTACTTCAGTGCCTTTACCTAATGAACTTGTCATACTAAAATCAGCGCCGATCAATTTGGCCCGATTGTGCATGTTACGGATACCAAGACCGAAATTATTATTTTTCTCTTCGCTAATCGGTTGAAGATCCATTCCTTTACCATCGTCGTTAATAATTAGGGTAAACAAAGCCGGTGCATAATTGATGTTAACATCTAACCTTTTCGCACCTGAGTGCTTGATGATATTATTAAATGTTTCCTGGACAATGCGGAAGAGAATCAATTCTTTTTGTTTATCTAACCTGAACAAGGATCCTTCAACTATTAGCGACGTATCGATGGTACCAGTTTTTTTAATCATTTCTAATTCATATTCAATAGCTCTTTGCAAACCCATTTCCTGGACGTAATCAGTATCCAGACTCCTGCTCAGGTCCCTCAAATCTGTAATCGCTTTACTCACCAGTTCCTTTGAATTCAAAATTTTTTGCTGCAACGCTTCATCATTTGTAGCCGGCATCGTATTCAAATTCAACTTTGCCAAACTGAGTGCCTGCCCGATATTATCATGGATCTCCTGCGAAATATTTTTCAGAGTTTGCTCCTGGATTTCGAGTTGGGTTTGGAGGATGGTTTGTTGATAGTGATATTCCATTTGCTTTTTTTCTAAGATCATTTTTCGTCTTCTTTGGATTGAAAAAACAATAAAAATTATAAACAGCAGTGCCAGTATCAAAAAAATCATGGCGCCTGTTTTGACATAATCAGTTAAGCCTTCTTGTATGTTTTTATAGTTCTCAGGCATATCAATCCTGCAGCAATTAGTAAATAGAACAATATTATTAATTTATTGTTTATTGATCTGAACAGCGCAATTGTTGGATCAAGATTATTTTTGATAATGAACTTTGATATAAAATT
>JAICPX010000125.1 GCA_025929635.1 Chitinophagaceae bacterium | reverse complement strand
TCGGACACGGGCCCTATTCGCATGCACTTGAAAAAGAACTGATCAATGATGTTCATCATGAAGCGCTCTCATTACTTATCATTAAGGTGCTGAATCAAGAATTTAATGGCCGATTGCAAACAGCGATTGACATATTCACCAATCAACATCCGAAAAAATTCCTGTACCAGCTTATTGCCGGGCAGGTAGATGTGGACCGTATGGACTACCTGACCCGCGATAGTTTTTTTACGGGTGTTTCTGAAGGTGTTATTGGGTATGATCGCATCATTAAAATGTTCTGCGTTCATGATGGGGAATTAATGGTTGAAGAAAAAGCGATCTATTCAATTGAGAAATTCCTGGTAGCCCGTCGACTGATGTACTGGCAGGTTTATTTGCATAAAACAGTATTGAGTGCTGAAATGATGCTGGTAAATATCATTCGAAGGGCAAAAGAACTAATTATAAACGGGTCCAAAACAGAAGCGGCAACACGGGCAATGGATTATTTTCTGCAGAACCCTTCAACGGATCATAAAACACAGGAACATCTCGATACATTTTGCAGTCTTGATGATTTTGATGTAATGGCCACTGTAAAGAACTGGAGGGATCACCCTGATAGAATTCTATCGACACTTTGCAAAGGGTTAGTCGATCGTCGACTTTATAAAATAAGATTCCAGGCCGCGGTGTTCGATCCTTCACTTGTTAATGAAAAGAAAAAAGAGCTCATACAACGATTTAATATCGGCAATGAAGAGGTTGATTATTTCGTTTTCACCGGTGAAGCGATCAATACAACTTACAATCCGCAGGACGAGAGAATAAATATTTTATTCAAGGATGGAAGTGTAAAAGATATTTCAAAAGTTGACAATGCCCTGATCCATCAACAGATCGCGAGCACGGTTAATAAACAGTATTTTTGTTACTTAAGAACTCAATAAGTCATATCGGTCATATAAGTCATACAAGTCAATTAGGATTTCCTATTCGGATATGGCCCATATGACAAATATGACCTATATGACAAATATGACTCATCCTTATGCAGTTTTCCGCAGCACAAATAACAGCACTCATAAATGGTAAAATAGAGGGCGATGCAAATGCATCGGTAAGTTCTTTTGGAAAGATCGAGGAAGCCCAGCCTGACCAGCTGGCTTTTTTGGCCAATCCTAAATACGAAGATTATTTGTATAGCACGAAAGCATCCGTCATTATCATTAACGACTCGCTGCAACTGAGACAACCCGTTACTGCCACGTTAATTCGCGTTCCTGATCCATATTCTGCATTTGCCGCCCTGCTTGGCACCTATCAAGAGATGATGCAGCAGCAATTGGTTGGAGTACAGGATCCTTCTTACATTTCAAAATCCGCATCATATGGACAAAATGTTTTTATCGGCGCCTTTACTTACATAGGGGAAAATGTTACTATTGGAAACAATACAAAGATCTATCCGAATGTTTACCTCGGCAATAATGTAAAGGTCGGCGACAATTCTATCATCCATCCCGGGGTGAAGGTCTATCACGATTGTATGATTGGCAATAATGTCATCATTCATGCAGGCACTGTTATTGGAAGTGATGGTTTTGGTTTTGCGCCCCAGGCAGATGGGAGTTTTCAGAAAGTCCCTCAAATTGGGAATGTTGTTATTGAAGACAATGTTGAGATCGGTGCCAATACAACAATTGACAGGGCAACGATCGGATCAACGATCATCAGGTCGGGCGCAAAGCTTGACAACCTGATCCAGATTGCACACAATGTCGAAATAGGAAACAGCACTGTTGTTGCTGCGCAAGCCGGTATCAGCGGCAGCACAAAAGTTGGAAAAGGTGTGATGATCGGCGGGCAGGTTGGAATAGTTGGCCATATCAATATCGGTGATGGGGCAAAGATCAATGCACAAAGCGGGGTAAGTAAATCAATTGACGCCGGAAAAGCGGTCACAGGTTCACCCGCGCATGATTATACTTCTACCTTGCGTAGCCAGGCAATAAGCCGCAACTTACCTGAACTGGAAAAAAGGATCAAAGAGCTTGAAGCGATCGTCAGGCAATTACTATCAGAAAAAGTATGAATAAAGAGCTATGTGCAATGCAATTTATTCGCCATTTTTCCGATAAACAAAATTGAAGTGACCTCACCCAACACGAATACCTTTTTATCTATGATTTTTATGAGCAACCCGTGCAAATAGTAAAAATCCAGTACTGACCAAAAAAGATAAAGCATCGAACAAGGGTTTGTAGTCACTACCACAGCTGAATTTTGTTATACATCCGTCTATCCCCGTTATTCTTTTTTCCTCTCAAATCCTATCTTTGCCACCATGATTTCACCCACAGAAAATAAGCAATATATTGCTGAGAATATGACTGCGCCGTTCAATCCCGATAAGCAACACACCATTAGTGGCGAGGCAAGTATTTCGGGTACCGGTTTGCACACAGGAATTCTCGTTGATCTTACATTAAAACCGGCAACTCCGGGTTTTGGCATCCAGTTTCAACGGATTGATCTTCCCGGTAAACCAATAATAAAAGCTGATTGTGACAACGTAACTGATACAAGTCGCGGTACCACGCTTGAAGCCAATGGTGGTAAAGTCTGTACAGTGGAACATGTGCTTGCAGCATTGGTAGGGATGGGTATCGATAACTGTTTGATTGAAGTGAATGCAGCCGAAATGCCGATCATGGATGGAAGCAGCGAACCATTTGTTGATTTGGTGGAGAGGGCCGGAATTGTAGAGCAGGACGCAACAAAAACCTGGTATAGTATCGACGAGAATATCTACTTCCAGGACGACAAGAAACGAGTGGATATGGTGGCAATGCCCGCAGCCGAATACTCCGTTACAACGCTGATAGACTTTAATTCCCCCGTATTAGGAACACAACATGCTGGTTTGAAACATGTATCGGATTTTAAATCAGAGATAGCACCTTCCCGAACTTTTTGTTTTTTGCATGAACTGGAAATGCTATTGGACAATAACCTGATCAAAGGCGGTGACCTTAATAACGCCATCGTGGTTGTCGACAAGCCTGTTGGACTGGTGGAGATGGAACGGTTAAAAAAGATCTTCAATAAAGAGAAGATTGAAGTAAAAAGTGAGGGTTACCTCAATAATGTTGAATTACGTTTTCCCAATGAACCGGCCCGTCATAAGTTACTGGACATTGTTGGTGATCTTGCCCTGGTAGGATACCCGATAAAAGCCAAGATCATCGCGAACCGGCCCGGTCATAGCAGCAATGTTGAATTTGCAAAAAAGATCAAACAATACATTAAGAAAACAAAAAACACAAGAGGTGTTCCTCAATATGATCCTTGTCTGCCCCCCGTTTTTGATCTTGCTTACATTGAAAAAAAACTACCCCATCGCTTTCCCTTCCTGTTACTTGATAAGATCATCGAATTAAGCGATACACATATTGTAGGCATAAAGAACGTCACCTTCAATGAATGGTTTTTCCAGGGACATTTTCCGGGGAATCCAGTAATGCCCGGAGTTCTACAGGTAGAAGCCCTGGCACAATGCGGTGGCATACTTGCTATGAACATGAGTCCTGATGGAACTTATGACACTTATTTTCTGAAAATCGACAACTGCAAGTTCAAGCAGATGGTAAAACCCGGCGATACCATGATACTTAAAATGGAATTATCAGGGCCCATCCGGCGGGGTATTTGTGAAATGAGAGGAACGGTATATGTTGGCAATAAGGTTTGCACAGAAGCCGATCTCGTTGCACAAATTGTGAAACGAAACAGCTAATTATGCCACTCAAATTCCAAGGCTGAAAAATCGATTTTTCAGCCTTGATTTTTTATCCACTTTCGTGATAAAAAAGCTCAAAAATTAGCATTCTAAATAACCATTTACAGGGGTTATTTGTGTACATTCGCAGTCATTCATTTTACTCAATTTTTAGAGAGGATTTATCAATTTATGAGCGAAGAAATCAAAGCGAAAACTACCACAACAAATAATGGTTACGGCGCAGATAGCATCCAGGTTTTAGAAGGCCTGGAAGCTGTTCGCAAGCGTCCTGCAATGTATATCGGTGACATTAGTGAAAAAGGGTTGCATCATCTTGTTTATGAAGTTGTCGATAACTCGATAGATGAAGCATTAGCGGGTTATTGTAAAAACATCATTGTAACGATACATGAAGACAATTCAATATCTGTGGAAGACGATGGTCGCGGCATACCAACCGACATGCATCTAAAAGAAAAAAGAAGTGCATTGGAAGTTGTAATGACCGTATTGCATGCAGGTGGAAAGTTCAATAAGGATTCTTACAAGGTTTCAGGTGGTTTGCATGGCGTAGGCGTAAGCTGTGTAAATGCATTAAGTAAAAAATTACATGTGGAGGTTTGTCGTGACGGTAAAAAATTTGAACAGGAATATAAGATTGGAGTCCCTCAATATGCCGTTCGGGAAATTGGTAGCAGCGATAAAACAGGAACGACGGTCCGGTTCTGGCCCGATGATACTATCTTTTTGGTCCTGGTTTTTAAAAAAGATATTCTGGAGGCCCGTCTTCGTGAGCTTTCATTCCTGAACAAAGGTGTTAGTATTACTTTGAATGATCTTCGTGAAAAAGAAGATGAGAATGGAACTTACAGCAAAACTTTTTACAGCGAAGGCGGGATCGTTGAGTTTGTAGAAATGCTGGATAAAAATGCAGGAAGAAATCCGCTTCTTCCAAAAGTGCTGTTTGTAGAAGGTCGTGATGAAATAACAAATGTTGCTGTTGAAGTTGCGATGATCTATAATGATTCATTTAATGAGCATATTTATTCTTATGTAAACAATATTAATACAATTGAAGGCGGTACCCATGTCGCCGGTTATCGCCGGGCATTAACAAGAGTATTTAAATCATACGGTGACAAAAATGGTTTATTTGAGAAAGCAAAAGTTGAAATTGAAGGTGATGATTTTCGTGAAGGACTTAGTACCATAGTTTCAGTAAAAGTTCCTGAACCTCAATTCGAGGGGCAAACAAAAACAAAACTCGGCAACAGCGATGTAATGGGAGTCGTTGACTCAACTGTCTCAAAAGCGCTGGAAGCATACCTCGAAGAAAACCCCAGAGAAGCAAAGAGCATCATTAATAAGGTCATTCTTGCGGCCCAGGCCAGGGCTGCTGCGAGAAAAGCCAGGGAACTGGTGCAACGTAAATCCGTGTTGAGCGGTGGTGGTTTGCCCGGTAAGCTCGCTGATTGTTCCGAAAGGGATGCAGAAAAATGTGAATTGTTCCTGGTTGAGGGTGATAGTGCAGGTGGTACGGCCAAACAGGGTCGTGACCGAAGCTTCCAGGCTATTCTTCCTTTGCGTGGTAAAATTCTGAACGTCGAAAAAGCAATGGAGCATAAGATCTACGAAAATGAGGAGATCAGGAATATGTATACCGCCCTCGGTGTTACCGTCGGAACTTCCGAAGATCCTAAAGCTTTGAACCTGGCCAGGCTTCGTTATCACAAGCTCATCATCATGACCGATGCCGACGTTGACGGAAGCCATATTGCGACTTTGATCCTTACATTTATCTACCGCCACATGACGGAATTAGTGGAGCAAGGTTATGTTTATATTGCTCAGCCGCCTCTGTATTTGGTAAAAAAAGGAAAAGAACAGGTATATGCCTGGAGCGAGGAACAAAGAAAGGATCTGATCGACAAATTAGGTGGCGGAAAAGAAGACAGTGTAAATACACAGCGATACAAAGGTTTGGGTGAAATGAACGCAACCCAGCTTTGGGAAACCACAATGAATCCTCAAACAAGGACCTTAAAGCAGGTGACAATTGAAAGTGCCGCTGAAGCGGACAGGATCTTTAGCATGCTGATGGGTGATGAAGTGGGCCCAAGACGTGATTTTATCGAAAGTCATGCACGTTATGCAAAGATTGACGTCTAACCTTAATACATTATTAATAAATACGTTAGCCCCCTAGATCCGGGGCTTTCTTATTTTACCAGGGGAAATTTTAAAGCTCAAAAGCCGTAAAATCCCTAATTTCAGGCATTCCTAATCAAAAAACCTATCACCATGAGCGAAGTTCAACTGACAGCCTACAATGTAAAAACCAAAGAGAAAGGAGTTCCTGTCCAGGATGCTGTGATCACCAAAACGGCTAAAGGCGCCTATATGGTGCAGGGCCATGACGGTAAGGGAAATAAGCTGACCACTTTGGTAAATGAAGAAAAAGCGATGGCAGCCATTAAAGCCGGTATTGCCAAACAAGGATGGTAATTAGTAGCGCAAAATAGTAAAGGGGCCTGGCAGCCCCTTTCTTTTTTATCGTTTTATGAGTTTTATACTGAATGCCTTTTCCGGCGTTTCTGCCAGGAGAAGGTAAACCCCCGGTGCAAAACTGGTTGCTTCCAGGTCAAGCTCTGCTTTTTGTACAAAGCCATTTCCAGCTAAACTTGATTGCTTAACAAGCTTACCGTTCACGTCGTAGATCCTGATATCCATTTTCTCACCTTGATCCAGTTGATAAACCAAGTTGTAAACACCATTGGATGGATTCGGATACACCTGCCAGTGAATTTCATCATCGAACACAACAGGGCGAACAGGCGAATAAGCAAAACTGTTATCTCTTTCTACAATTTTTAATCGGTAGTACCGTACACCTGATTTCCCTGGTTCGGTATCAGTAAAGCTGTAATTTCTTTCCGCATTAGTATTACCCGGGCTTGCCACTTCACCCATCTTTACAAACCTGTTGTTTTGATAATCAGTATTTCCTTTGGCCACCTCTATTTCAAAATGACTTATGTTTTGCTCAGCAACAGTTTTCCATTCAGCAATTACATCTTTTTTATCTTTCTTCTTTGCAGTAAAACTAACCAGTTCTACAGGCAATGGAGTTTGCCTGTCAGGTCCGCCATTATTCAACCAGAATTCGGAAAAATCTTTTGTTTTGAATTCAACATAGTAACCCTTGTCAACCGGAATTTTATAATTCCAATCGGCGCTTAGGAAGGTGAACGCTCCCTGTATATCGTCAGAAAGAGTTCCATTTTCGAAATTATCATCCGGGTCTGCATATTTTGTTACACCTAACTCCGTAACCATTGCTGGTTTGGTGCAAACTGCGCATCCGGTAGCATTCAGTAAATTCTCGGTTTCAAAGTCAAGAAAATAAAATCGGACAGTAACCGAATCGGCAAGGGTGGTATTAGTGGGCTTAATTGTTATGTTGCGATCATGATAATATTGTTTACCGTCATTACGAACACCTCCTGTATTTATATATGCCTGCACATCTGTATTTCCCATATTCTGATTGTTGGGCTGAACTGACGCAACGAGTTTACCCCCTGAAGTAAAATTGACCCACGACGTACCGCCTCCAATATTTTGAGAAACAGGTGAGCCCATCGTTAGTCCATCATATACTCCCATGGTGTTATCATACACATGAATATCATCAATTGCCACTCCTTCAAAAGTCACAAACGGATCCGATTCTATTACAACTCTGAATTGAATAGTTGGAATGGATGGCAGCGGAGTAGTTACGACATGCCATCTTGTATAATTCTGCACGCTCCACAATTTATTACCGGCATAATTTCTATTGTACCAATTTGTGCCGGTGCCAACATCACCGAGCCGACTCCATGTATTTCCATCAGCAGAATATTCGATATAGGCACCATCACAATAAACGCCACCGCAATCTTCAAGGTCAAGCGCAATATTCAAGCTTAATGTTGGATTGGTCATACCATTGATATTGTAGCAGGGAGAATACAGGTAGGCAACCGAATTGTTCCGGTAGTGACCATTCAAATCAGTTTTCCAGGCTTTCGTGCCACTAGCGGCCTTATTTATTTTTAAAGCGGCGGGAGTGCCATATTCCCAGGAATTGTCGGTGCCTTCTGCACGCCAATACCCGTCATTGCTTTCAAATGTTTCAACATGAGGGAAGGAGGTGATAAAAGGGGCATTGAAAACACTTAGCACTAAAGTATCATTATCTCGAAAATTATCGCTGCCATATTGCACATTGATCGAAATAGTATGATATCCTGGACCCGTAAGATTGGCGATGGCAGTAAAAGTGTACTGGATGCTTGCGTTGGCAGCAAGCGGGCCGGGAATGGTTTCGATAACCGGTGAACCACCATCCACAACCATTCTTATTGGAATATTGCTGATAGAATTAGATGAGGCATTACGGACCGTTACCTTAACTGTTGAACTGGTCAAACCACATGCTGCAGCTTTAGGTTCATCAACAGTCTTCAATTGAATATCATCAATTGCCTCGTAAATCCTTATATCATCAAAATTATGGCCATGAAAACCGAAATCATCGCTGATACGAACTCTTCCATGTTGACCAAACCGCACCTGGAAGCTACTACTGAAGTTTTGGGATGCAGACACCAGCAGGTCTGACATTTCGATACTCGGCGCTCGCTTGAAAACTCCGGGAACATTTCCATTTGAAGACAGGGTAAATACTTCCACCCATGGCTCAGTATCGTTACCCCGGATCCAGATCTTATTGTTTTCATTCGCAATACTATCGCCGTGTGACTTGAATTGAAAATCCAGCCGAATATCTCTGGTTATAGCATCAATTCCGCTTAAATCATAGGTACCATAGATAAAATTATTGTTTCCGGTGGCACCATTCCAGCCATCCAGATCAAGCATAAATGATTTTGTACCGGAATAAGCCATGTTACCGCCATAAGTAGTAAGCCTGCCCAATGACATAGAATTTGTGAAGTCATACCGGTCAACACCTTCTACACCATAGCGATCACTATAATAGCGTCGCGATGATGACGTCTCCAGATTGTCGATGAACGGTAGTGTGATCGGATCATTATTCAATTGGCGAATTGTGTCGGTTATTGAATTATTCGCCCCGACAGGATCGACACTACTTGTATTCTCAACTTCTGCTTTCAAGACATAATTACCAGCTACAGAAAAATTGTAGGGAACGGAGAAATTGTGTGTGTATGTGCTGCCTGGTGTTACAGTAACGGAAACATTGTCCTCTATCACAAGGGTTCCTCCCACATAATAGCGCATTTTAAAGCTGGTAACGTTGGCATCGTCAAGATTTTTAATTCTCGCCGAAACCAGGGTCGTTGTAGTTAATGCAGTTGATGTATTTATTCTTCCATACACGGGCGCTGTGATCGAATCCAGTCTCAGGTCATTATCAGAAATAGTTCCGCTGCATGTACCCGAGTTGGGTGTTCGTTTAACTGCGAATGCTTTTCTTCCTCTTTGCCCGCTCAATCTTGCGCTAACGGTAACCCAATATTCTATACCCGGTGATAATCCACTAAGTGTATAATTCGTAGCGGTGGTCGTTCCTATGGAAACCATTTCAGTGCCCTGTAATTGAAATATTTCATAGTCAGTCGCGCCTGTTACAGCCGGCCATTCAAAAGCAAAATAGCCTTCACATTGTATTGCAGAAACTGACACTGTCGGCATTCCAAGAATTGTAAACGGTGAACTTGTGCTCATAAAGCCCGTCCCGTTTCTTGTTACCCTGATCAAAGCCTGGGCTGTTTGAATATTCGGAACGGTCCAGTCGAGCCTCCTGGTATTAGCCGCAACTGCTGCATCGATCGTCGTCCAGCTGCTTCCATTGTTTGTTGAATATTCAACCAAAAAAGTATTTGCGGGATCACCATAAGATTCCCATTGAATGGTTTCCGTTTCTCCAGGTACCAGCGCTTCGTTTCCTATTGGATATGTGATCTTCGTTTGAATTGGAATGACATCGTACACCACGAAATATTCCTGCGGGCCTGCAGCAACAGCCGTTCCTTTTACGTTGACGTTATAAGTTGTATTGGTCGGATTTGTTATCACAATTTGCTCGATATTGTTGATATGATCGGCAGCTAACGTGGCCGCGTTATTAACGTTAGCAGGGATTGTATCTAATTTATATGGTAAAACAGTAGAGGGTGATGTGATCTCAAGATCAAGATCGTTTACCAATGTTTGCGAAACAAAAACTGATGCCGCAGGGTCATTCCAGTATAACGTTACTTTCAGTTGTGCAGTATTTGCAGGAACTGAAATTGAATGTGCATTATTTCCACCGTTATTAATTGTTGAAATATAATAACGATTATTACTTAACATATCAACCGAGCGTAGCAAATTCATCCAGCCAAAGCCATAGGTGTAGTCCGGACCGATATTACCAAGATCAGCGCCGCCATTACAGATCAATGCCTTCATTAGCCCGCTTTTTGGATCAGCACCACTGTTTTGTAATCGATACTTTTCATAAAGCAATGCAAGACCGCCCGTGACCGCAGGAGTTGCCATACTGGTTCCCTGTTGGGGACCATACCCATCATCG
>JAICPX010000080.1 GCA_025929635.1 Chitinophagaceae bacterium | reverse complement strand
GATCGGAACGGTAAATATTCTGGTAAATAATGCAGGTATTGCTCATATTGGAAAAGCAGATACAACAAAAGAAGAAGATTTTGACCGGGTGATCGCTGTAAATGTAAAAGGGGTTTACAACTGTATTCATGCCTCTATTCCATTAATGAAAAATGCAGGAGGTGGGTGTATAATTAACATGGCTTCGATCGCCGCGTTGGTGGGTATCCCGGACCGGTTTGTTTATAGTGCAGCCAAAGGTGCCGTGATGGCGATGACATTAAGTGTTGCAAAAGATTACTTGAACGAAAATATCCGCTGCAATTCTATTTCACCGGCAAGAGTACACACTCCATTTGTGGATGGTTTCCTGAAAAATAATTACCCTGGCAAAGAAGCAGAGATGTTTGAGAAGCTATCAAAGACTCAACCGATCGGCAGGATGGGCACGCCAGAAGAGATCGCTACATTAGCTTTATACTTGTGCAGTGATGAGGCGTCTTTTATAACAGGTTGCGACTATTTGATAGATGGGGGATTTGTAAAACTTAACGGCCCCTCCTAAATCCTTCCGCCTTGGGCGGAGAGTACTTTATAAACTCACAACGATGGATTTTTTAAATGTTTATAAATAAAACGTAAATGAAAACGATTTTCAAATCAGATGATAAATGCTCACCCATGAGGGTCTGTGCCTGGATGGCCTCCCCCAACAGGGGAGGCCGGTCCGAAAGGACTCCTTTGGAGGAGGTGGCCGTATGAAATTAATCAGGTATGGAGAAACAGGTAATGAGAAACCAGGCGTGATACTCAATGATGCCTGGTATGATGTGTCCGATTATATCAAAGATTATGATGAGGATTTTTTTGCGGGCGATGGGCTGGCAAAACTAAAAACTATTATTACTGAGAGAACCTTGCATGAAGTTTCCCGGGACATTCGGCTTGGCTCACCGATCGCAAGACCTTCAAAGATCATTTGTATTGGTTTGAATTATTCAGATCATGCAATAGAAAGTAAAATGCAATTGCCGCCGGAACCGGTTATTTTCTTCAAAGCTACCACGGCGATAGCCGGACCAAATGATAATCTTATCATTCCGAAAAATAGCACAAAAACTGATTGGGAAGTTGAGCTCGCTGTAGTGATCGGTAAGAAGGCTTCTTATGTTGATGAAGCATTTGCAATGGAGCATGTTGCGGGCTATGTTTTGCATAATGATTATAGCGAAAGGGAATTTCAACTGGAGAGATCGGGCCAATGGGTAAAAGGAAAAAGCTGTGATACGTTTGCGCCACTAGGACCCTACCTGGCGACACAAGATGAAATTGATGATGTAGATGATATGAGATTGTGGTTAACTGTCAATGGAAAAATGATGCAGGATGGTAACACCAAAAACCTTGTTTTTAAAGTTCCCCATCTCGTCTCCTACCTCAGCCAGTTTATGACCTTATTGCCGGGTGATATTATTTCGACAGGCACGCCGGCAGGAGTCGGGCTGGGACAAAAACCGGAACCGGTGTTTATAAAACCGGGCGATGTGATCGAATTGGGAATTCATGGATTGGGAAGCAGCCGGCAGGTTGCCGTCCCATATAGCAGTATTCAAGTTTAAATATGAAAAGATATTGTCTTGCCCTTGATCTGAAAGATGATCCTAAGCTGATTGCTGAATATGAAGTTTATCATAAAAATGTCTGGCCCGAAATAATTAAAAGCATTAAAAAATCCGGCATAAAAGTTTTGGATATTTATCGAACCGGTACCAGGATGTTTATGATCATTGAAGCGGGTGATGAGTTTAGTTTTGAAAAGAAGGAACAAATGGATGCATCAAATGAAAAGGTGCAGGAATGGGAGAAGTTAATGTGGAAATTCCAGCAGGCGCTTCCCTGGGCTCAGCCCGGTCAGAAATGGATATTAATGGACAAAATATTTGAACTACCATGATCATCGATACACATGTGCATTTCTGGAAATACGACAAAATAAGAGATGCCTGGATCACTAACGATATGAAGATCCTTAAACAGGATTATGTACCGGCTCATCTTATTCCCACGCTGAAAAGAAATGATGTTGACGGCTGCATAGCTGTGCAGGCAAGTCAAAGTGAATATGAGACCCATTTTTTAGTTGAGCTTTCCAAAACTCATCCGGAAATAAAAGGAGTCGTAGGATGGGTTGATCTTTTGAACAAAAACCTGGAAGAACGGCTCCATTTCTTTTCCGGGTACAAAATCATTAAAGGATGGCGCCATGTTGTGCAGGCTGAACCAAATGATTTTTTGTTAAGAGAGGATTTTCAAAATAGTATCCGCATCCTGGCTCCTTACAAGTATACTTACGACCTTCTTATTTATCATTATCAATTAAAACCGGCATTGGAATTTGTCTCAAAATTTCCGGATCAGAAGTTTGTGATCGATCACTGCGCAAAACCTGATATTGGCAGAAAGGATATCGATGAATGGAAAGCACTGATGAAAGAAATGGCCAGGCATCCAAATATTTACTGTAAGCTCTCCGGATTATTGACAGAAACAAAATGGAAGCAATGGAGTCCCGCTGATTTTTATCCTTATCTTGATGTGGTTTTTGAAGCATTTGGTACAGAGCGATTGATGTTTGGAAGCGACTGGCCCGTGATGTTACTTTCCGGGATTTATGTGCAATGGAAGAGTTTGTTGGAAAAATATATGGAGAACTTTGATGAGGAAGCCAGGCTAAATGTATTTGGTGAAAATGCAATTGAATTTTATAATCTATAAAATGCCACGGAGGCACGGAAACGGAGTAAACATTCCGAATTTCCGTGGCAATCATTTAACATGGATCTGCAATTAAAGGGTAAAATAATTATTGTAACAGGTGGCGCTAAAGGAATCGGGGCAGGTATAACAAAATCATTGGCTGCCGAAGGAGCGGTTCCGGTCATTGTTGGAAGAAATGGTGAAGACAATGATACCATTATTAAGGAGATCGGAACAGGATTTGGGATCGCTGCTGAACTTACCCATCCGGAGGAATGTGAGAAAGCAATACGGGAAACAATAGAGAAATTTGGGAAGATCGATGGTATAGTGAATAACGCTGGAGTAAACGATGGAGTAGGATTGGAAAAAGGAAATTATGAATCGTTTGTAGCATCGTTGCATAAAAATCTCATTCATTATTACCTGATCGTCCATTATGCATTACCCGAGCTCATAAAAAGTAAGGGTTCAATTGTAAATATTGGAAGTAAGGTAGCGGAAACCGGGCAAGGCAATACCTCGGCTTATGCGGCTGCTAATGGTGGACGAAATGCGTTGACAAGGGAATGGGCGGTTGAGTTATTACGATATGAAATAAGGGTGAACGCAGTGATCGTTGCAGAATGTTATACTCCTTTATATGAAAAATGGATCAAAACCTTACCCAACCCGGAGGAAACACTGAAAAAGATAAATGACAAGATCCCTTTGGGAAAAAGAATGACAACTGCGCAAGAGATCGCCGACATGGTCGTTTTTCTTCTTTCAGAAAGATCAAGTCATACCACCGGGCAACTGGTTTATGTTGATGGCGGCTATACACATCTTGATCGGGCACTATTATAAACAAGATCGTTTATGAGATCATTACCATTCCTGTTTTTTTTATCGATAAATGTCTTTTTAAATGCGCAGGTAAAACTGCCTTTGCCAACTAAGGCCCAATTGGCCTGGCATGAAATGGAGTTCTATTTATTTATGCATTTTGGCCCGAACACATTTACTGACAAGGAATGGGGCCATGGAGATGAGCAGGCAGATATTTTTAACCCGACACAACTTGATTGCAAACAATGGTGCCGTATTGCAAAGGCAGCGGGTGCAAAAGCCATTATCATCACAGCAAAGCATCATGACGGTTTTTGTTTATGGCCAAGTAAATATTCAAAACATACGGTAAGAGAGAGCAGGTGGAAGAATGGAAAAGGAGATGTGCTAAAAGAACTATCACAAGCTTGTAAACAGTATGGATTAAAATTCGGCGTTTATATTTCTCCCTGGGATCGTAATCATCCAAAATATGGAACGCCGGAATACAATGATGTGTTTGTAAACATGATGAAAGAGATCTTTACCAACTATGGCCCTGTTTGGGAATTGTGGTGGGATGGCGCAAATGGTGAAGGCCCGAATGGGAAAAAGCAGGTATATGACTGGGACCGGTTCAAAAAAACAGTAAGAACACTTTCGCCCAATACGGTGGTGTTTAGTGATGTAGGCCCTCATATAAGATGGGTAGGAAATGAAAAAGGAATTGCAGGAAAAACAAACTGGAATTATCTCGACACGGTTGGATTTACACCGGGTATCGGTGCACCGCCCGTTGAAATTCTTAACAGTGGGAATGAAAAAGGGAAAGCGTGGATCCCTGCTGAATGTGATGTGAGTATTCGCCCCGGTTGGTTCTATCATGCTAATGAAGACGATAAAGTAAAAACGCCGGAACAGTTATTTGATCTTTTTCTAAAATCAGTTGGCAGGGGTGCCAACTTATTATTGAATGTACCCCCGGACAGGAGTGGAAAAATTCATCCAAAGGATTCAGCATCCTTGCTCGGGATAAAAAAGCTGATAGATAAAAATTTTGCAAATACAATCATGAAGGAAAAGGGCGTAAATGTATTTTTTGACAAACCGGATAATATTGTTATCGGAGCCAATACAAAAACTGTTGAAGTAAAAGAGTATTTGGAGAATTCATGCAACATAGTCTTTGATGAACCAAGATTTGTGAATACGATAGTTATAAGAGAAGATCTAAAGCATGGCCAGCGGGTTAAGAATTTTGTAGTGCAGATCCTGGATGAGGACAAAAAAAGTCACTATGTGCAGGGGACAACGATCGGCTATCAAAGGATACTAACTTTCTCAAGGATCAGAACCGCATTTATTTCGATCAGGCTATTGGATTCTTTTGGAAATCCAATGATCAACGGGGTTGAAGCTTTTCTTATTGATGAAAACCTGGTGGAGAAATAGCCTTTTCTGGTATAAATACGAATCCCATTCCGGCATTCACGCAAAGATTGCCATCTATTTATAATAATGTGCGAACAAGTGTTATTTTAGAATAACTTTCTCCTTATTTTTAAAGGCTAAATCATTTTTACCAAAATAAAACCGTTTATGAGAAAGGTACCTGTACTGACCTTACTGGCAGTAATGATTACTACAATAGCGTTCTCCCAAGTGGATTATTGGTCCGCTAACACTGAGAGCAGATCTGCTATCGCAACTGACAAAGCCGTTGCGAGATTAACTTACCCGAAAGAATTCAAATTATTCAACTTAAATGCAGCTCCCTTAAGACAAGTATTGTTTTCGATAGTTGATGCGCAGTCAAAACAGTCAACCATCATCACCTTGCCAAATGCGGCTGGTAATTTTGAGCAATTCGAAGTTTTTGAAGCTTCAAATTTTGAACCTGAACTACAGGCTAGGTTTCATGAAATACGGGCTTTCTCGGGCAGAGGTATCACCGATAAGTTTGCAACGCTTAAGCTCAGCATTTCTCCGCAGGGAATTCAAACCATGGTATTCAGGACCGATCGGGCAAATGAATTCATTGAACCCTATTCCCAGGATCACAGAGTTTATTCTGTTTATAGTTCGCATAGAGATAAGGGACAATTGCCATGGACCTGCAGCACAGAAGACAAACAGATAAGCAATAGTATAAATTCTTCACTTAACCCTGAGCTGTTAGCGACAGGAAGTTCAGGTGGTACGATAAAAACATTTCGTCTTGCTCAATCATGTAACGCAGAATACTCTAATTGGTTTGGAGCCACAAGTTCCGCGCAGGTAAATTTAGTATTGGCCGCGTTTAACGCGACGCTTACCCGCTGCAATGGTGTATATGAAAAAGACCTGGCATTGCACCTGAACCTGATACCGCAAACAACAAATGTTATTTATTATAATCCTGCTACTGATCCTTATTCAAAGAATATTTCAAGCTGGAATAATCAATTGCAATCAACATTGACATCTGTGATCGGTGAAGCTAATTATGATATTGGTCATATGTTTGGTGCGTCAGGTGGTGGAGGAAATGCCGGATGCATCGGCTGCGTATGTGTTAATGGTTCAAAAGGACGAGGCATCACTTCTCCTGCGGATGGAATTCCCCAGGGAGATAATTTCGATATCGATTATGTAGCGCACGAAGTAGGTCACCAGTTAGGGGGTAATCATACTTTTTCTATGTCTTTGGAGGGAACTGGTGTAAATAAAGAAGTTGGTTCCGGGATCACCATTATGGGCTATGCAGGAATTACCTCCCAGGACGTAGCGCCACATTCTATTGATATATTTCATGAAGCAAGTATTGCGCAGATCCAGGCAAATATTGCAAACAAAACTTGCCCGGTAACGGTTGTAATGACAGCGAACCATGCCCCGGTTCCCGGGGCCGTGAACAATTATACAATTCCAATCAGTACACCATTTGCATTAACTGCTTCTGCAACTGACCAGGAGAATGACGCATTAACTTATTGCTGGGAACAAAATGATAATTCAACGACAACAGGATCGGCTAGTGTTGCTTCACCAACAAAATCGACTGGTCCTAATTGGTTATCCTTCCCGGCGACTCCATCCGGAACAAGATTATTTCCAAGATTATCGACAATACTTGCAGGATCGAATGTAACAGGTCCTTTGCCGGGTGGAGATGCAGGAGCAAATATTGAGGCATTAAGCTCAGTTTCCAGAACGCTGAACTTCCGGGTAACGGTCAGAGATAATAGACCTTACGTAGCAGGTTCAACAATTGGGCAAACAGCTTTTACTGATGTTGTGGTTACTGTTACAAATACAGCCGGCCCTTTTGCAGTCACTTCACCAAATACAAATGTAACATGGGCAGCCGGCTCAACGGCAACAGTAACGTGGAGTGTAAATAATACAAATACGGGTTCTGTTAATTGCGCCAATGTAAATATTCTGCTATCTACGGATGGCGGAAATAATTTCAATACGTTGTTGGCAAACACGCCAAATGACGGTTCACAGGTTGTCACGGTGCCAAATACACCGGGCAATACCAATCGTATAAAAGTAGAAGCCGTTGGAAATATTTTCTTTGATATTTCAAATGCAAATTTCACCATTGGCCAGGTCGCTGGCTGTGGCGACCCGACCGGTCTGAATGAAACAGCAATAACTATTAATAGCGCAACCCTCAATTGGAATGCGGTCAGTGGTGCATTGAATTATGATGTGGACTATAAAGCAAATTCTTCATCAACATGGATCAATGCAGTAACAGGAACCACTTCTCTTTCTGTAAACCTGGGTGGTTTGAATTCATCCACTCTGTATGATTGGAGAGTACGGGCACATTGTACAGGTGGCTCCGGGAATTATGTCACCAATCAGTTTACAACTGACTCAGAAGGTGGCCCTTGTCCGGGTCCCTATGATATTGAGCCCAACAATACAAGATTGCAGGCACAGTCGATACCATTGAATACTGATGTCAAAGGAACACTTGCTGCAAGAAATGATAATGATTATTATCAATTAGATATCACTACAGGCGGTTCTGTCGCTATTACATTAACAACACTCCCGGCAAACTATGATCTCGCATTGCAAAATAGCGGAGGAGCTACGTTAGCGACTTCTTCCAATAACAGCAATAACAATGAAACTATAAACACCAGTCTGAGCGCCGGCACTTATTACGTTCGGGTCTATCCGAGAAACAACGGAGCCTGGAATGCAAACTCATGTTACACACTACGCGCAGGTGGTGGTACGGCATCAAGGGAAGATAGCAGATGGATCACCGGAAGTGGAACAAGGATGAGCATCTTCCCCAACCCTGCCAAAGGAGTATTGAATCTTTCAATTGATGATATTCGAGACAACGCCACGTTGAAAGTTTATAATGTAATGGGTAAATTGGTGATGCAGCAGCAGGTGAGTAAAACCGTTACACAAATAAGTATCGCAAAGCTTCCAGCCGGTGTTTATATGCTTAATGTAAATGATGGCAATACCGTGCAGAGCATGAAGTTTGTGAAAGAGTAATTGATCACATGGCAATTTTAAAGAGGCTGTCCTGATAAGACAGCCTCTATTATTTTTAATACAATATTTAACGCAATGAAAAATTCTTTGCGTCTAACCCATCTACGGTGTTCATGACGATGAAAGGACGGGCTGCTTTTCTTCATGCTTGCCTTCCAGGTTGGTTAGGTATATCACTTTGCCGGACCCGGGGCAGCGATCAGCGTCGGTGGTCGATTATCAGAATATTCCCAGCAACTTAGCTCCCCGGTTGCCAGGCAGCCTAATTTTTTTTGAAGTATAATGAGTAAACCATTCGCCTCGTTGAGATTCTTTTATTTACAGATCTTCATTTCAATCTTGTAGCGGGTGTGCTCCGATTTGATGGAGTCCATTTTTGCCAGGACAGATAAATAGGGAGACTGTACGGAGGTGAATATTTGAAAAAATCCAAAGAAGAACAAAAAGGAATATTTCATTTATCTTAAAGAGTATATTCTTTAACTATTGAGTCCTATGAAAATATAGATTCAAAGTTTAAGCGCTGAAAGGTTTAACACTTCAATCGTTAGTGGGCAAATCTCCTTAACTTTAAATGTTCCAAAAGTTCCATTACACGATGCTTCATATTAAAAGGTTCCTGGTTCTGTTCATGTTGATATTGGTGGGAGGGCTCATCTGGTATTTTTCCGGCGCTTTCGAAGAAAAGATCGACTACAATGCACAGGTAAAACCCATCTTCAACAAAAAATGCATTTCCTGTCACGGAGGGGTGAAAGCCAAATCCGATTTCAGTTTGTTGTTTAGAGAAGATGCCCTGAAACCGGCAAAGTCTGGTAAGTACCCGATCGTTCCCGGCAAACCCGGCAAAAGTGAAATGATAAGACGGATAACTGAAACGGATGAAGAAGAACGAATGCCCTATAAACATGAGCCATTAACAAAAGATGAAATATCAATCTTAAGAAAATGGATAAAGCAAGGTGCCGAATGGGGAGAGCATTGGGCCTACGTTCCGGTAAAAAAGCCGGCATTGCCGGGTATAAAAAATGAATGGGTCAGGAATGAGATCGATCAATACATTTACCAGAAACTACGCGAAGAAAAACTAAAACCATCCCCTGAAGCAGATAAGCAAACGCTTTTAAGAAGAGCGAGTCTTGATCTTATTGGAATGCCGGCAGAAGAAAGTATTGCAACAAAATATTTGGACGATAATAGTGATAAAGCATATGAGAATCTTGTTGATGACCTGCTTGCGTCCGATCGATATGGAGAGAAATGGACATCGATGTGGCTGGATCTGGCCCGCTATGCGGATACAAAAGGTTTTGAAAAAGACCCGGGAAGAGACATCTGGCAATATCGCGATTGGCTGATCCGTGCTTTTAATGAAGATAAACCTTACAATCAATTTTTGATCGAGCAGTTAGCGGGTGATCTCTTACCTGATCCTACAGACGCGCAATATATCGCTACGGGCTTTCATCGCAATACGGTTACAAATGACGAAGGCGGTACAGATAACGAGGAATACAGAACTGCGGCCGTCCTTGATAGGGTAAACACGACATGGACTGCACTGATGAGTACGACATTTAGTTGTGTGCAATGCCATAGTCACCCTTATGACCCCATACGACATGATGAATATTATAAATTCACTGCATTTTTTAATAATAGCCGTGATGTTGATTCCGAAGAAGACTATCCGTTGCTAAGACATTATGTAAACGAAGACAGTGTTGAAGTGTTACGTATCAAAGAATGGCTGAAAAAAAATGGAACTGCTGATGAAGCAAAAAAATATTATACATTACTAAAAACATGGGAACCGACTACCACTTCTTTTGAACGAACAGATAAATATGATAACTGCGAATTAAGAGATACAAAATGGCTGATTATCCGGAAACGATCGACTTTCCGGATGAAGCAGATCAATCTTTCTGATAAGACTTATTTTTTATTCCGTTATCGTGGTTATCCGAATGATGGTGTGTGGACCATTCATCTTGACAGTGCAAACGGCCCGGTATGGACAACGATCAACGTGCCGGAGTCAAAGGGAGAACCAAAGATCTTTGGGGTTGAAACCAAACCGGTGGCCGGTGTACATGACCTGTATTTTTCTTATTACAGTAAGAAACTGGAGAAGATCGATTACACTGCCTTGTTACTGGACTGGTTTTATTTTGGTCAACCTTTTCCGGGTAAGGGCAATGAAGGTTATGATAGTACTTACAGCCGGTATATGCGATTGCTTAATAAACCGGTTGAGACAACCCCGGTAATGTTTGAAAGCCCGGCGGATCTTATAAGGGAAACAAATGTTTTTGAAAGGGGTAACTGGTTAGTGAAAGGAGATAAAGTAGAACCTGACGTGCCGAAATTGTTTCATCAGATTGAGAAGAATGGAAGAAAAAACAGGATGGACCTTGCTGTGTGGCTAACAGATAAACGGCATCCATTAACTGCAAGAACAATGGTGAACAGGTTATGGGAACAAATTTTTGGAAACGGTATTGTGGAAACGCTGGAGGATTTTGGTTCGCAGGGATTGGCGCCTACTCACAAAGAACTGCTTGACTGGATGGCCTGGAACTTTGTGAATGACTGTAACTGGAGCATGAAAAAAATGATCAAGACCATTGTGATGTCGGCAACTTACAGGCAGCAATCAAAAGTAAATAAAGAGTTGCTCCAAAAAGACCCATACAACAGATTTTATGCAAGGGGGCCAAGAGTAAGATTGTCTGCCGAGCAGGTCAGGGACCAGGCTTTATTTGTTAGTGGATTATTTAGTAAAAAGATGTATGGTCCGGGAGTAATGCCTTACCAGCCTGAAGGAATATGGAATTCTCCTTACAGTGGTGCCCAATGGAAACTAAGCAAAGGAGAAGATCAGTATCGGCGGGGGGTTTATATTTACTGGAAACGCACTGCCGCGTATCCATCGATGACAACTTTTGACGGCACATCAAGAGAAGTATGCAATGCAAGAAGAATAAGAACCAATACGCCGTTGCAGGCCCTGGTCACCCTGAATGATTCTGCTTATATTGATATGGCAAGGAATTTTGCTTATCGCCTGAAGAAGGAAGTTATCGCAAATGTTGATGGACAGATCAGGCGAGGATATGAACTGGCAACTGGTCACGCGATAGCGGAAAGAGATCTTTCGGTTTTAAAAGAGTTGCATGGAAATGCACTGGCAAAATTCAGGGCCGATAAAGACAAAACTTGCGAAATGATCGGTTTGACCAATGACCATAATAATCCGGAAACAGCGGCGCTTGTGGTTGTTTGTAATGCGATCTTGAATTTGGATGAAGTGATAACGAAAACTTAAATATGCCCAGCCCCCTGTCCCCCGTTGGGGGAACTTAGGATTGAAGGGTTCATATTTGTTCGGAATTGTATTGAAGATGAAATGGAAGTCTTGAAGTTTGGAATTGTAATGAAGCACCGCTCCTTCTCCAAATGGAGAAGGAGATGGAGGATGAGGTCAAAAGATGATAAGCGAAAAGAACGATGAACGGAGCGTCGCAAGGGACGATGATAAGAAATACAAAAGCTGGTAACATAATAAATAAATTGAGGAGATTGCTTCGGGCTGCTTCGCCGCCGGCTCGCAGCCCTCGCAATGACGATGACACAACAGGAAATTCATAACAAACGATTACTTGAAGAAGCAAGGCAAAGAATGCTTCATCATTATACCCGCCGGCATTTCTTAAAAGAAAGTGCAATGGGCCTGGGTGCACTGGCATTGGGTTCAATATTAAATAGCTGTGGACGAGGCACGGCAAAACCAACAGCAAATGTTCTGTTTGACCCGGTTAATCCACTTGCGCCAAGACCACCCATGTTCCCGGGAAAAGCAAAATCGGTTATCTACCTGCACATGGCAGGAGCGCCATCACAATTGGAATTATTCGATTACAAACCTGAACTTGGGAAGCTGGACGGGCAGGAATGCCCACCGAGTTTGATGGAAGGAAAAAGATTTGCTTTTATCCGCGGCAAAGCTTCTTTGCTGGCGCCCCAGGCTAAGTTTGCCCAACATGGGCAAAGTGGTTTATGGGTAAGTGACTTTCTCCCTCATTTCTCAACGATAGTAGATGATGTGGCGATCATTAAATCAATGACCACTGATCAGTTCAATCATGCGCCGGCCCAATTGTTCATGCATACCGGCTCACCAAGACTGGGAAGACCAAGTATTGGTGCGTGGGTTACTTATGGGTTAGGAACGGAAAATCAAAACTTACCGGGCTATGTTGTGTTAACGTCCGGTGGCAATGATCCTGATGCCGGCAAAAGTGCATGGGGCTGTGGATTTTTACCAAGCGTATACCAGGGTGTTCAATGCAGAAGTGAAGGCGACCCTGTATTATTTATCAATGATCCCGAAGGAATGGACAGGGATCTGCGTCGCGCATCTATCGATGCGATCAATAAGATCAACCAGCACCAGTATGAAGAATATCAGGATCCCGAAACATTATCACGCATCTCACAATATGAGATGGCTTATAAAATGCAAATATCTGCACCTGAAGTGATGAATATAAACAATGAGCCCGGGTATATTCATGAGATGTATGGAACGAAACCCGGTGAAATTTCATTTGCCAACAATGTGTTGCTGGCCCGTCGCCTTGTTGAAAAAGGAGTTCGTTTCGTTCAATTGTTTGATTGGGGTTGGGACAGTCACGGTACCGATCCGCAAACCGCTTTGGACATTGGGATGATAAATAAGTGCCGCCAGGTTGATAAGGCAATGACTGCATTGATCCTCGATCTGAAACAAAGAGGTTTGCTAAATGAAACACTGGTGATCTGGGGTGGTGAATTTGGCAGAACACCGATGCAGGAAAACCGTGAATTAAAAACAGCACCATTCATAGGAAGAGATCATCATACGGATGCATTTTGTTTGTGGATGGCAGGCGGAGGAATAAAAGGGGGCACTACATACGGCGAAACAGATGAGATCGGGTACAATGTCATCAACGGGAAAACTGAAGCGTTCGATATACAGGCAACGATCCTGAATCAATTGGGTTTCGATCATGAAAAATTCACGTATGAATTCCAGGGAAG
>JAICPX010000673.1 GCA_025929635.1 Chitinophagaceae bacterium | reverse complement strand
CATCGGCTTCAAAGAAGCCGGCAAAACCATCAGGCGACGGGTACTTGCAGATCTTGTTTTGAACGGTCTTTAAATTCGGCTGGCCTTAGTTGCTCCGAAGGTCCAAAGGACTCCTTCGGAGGAGTGGCTTCGCCACAAACTAAGGCCAACGATCCTACAGGTGTATTTTTCCTCAGTTCGGCTGTATAAGGCTGGTGGAATGATAAAAGAAAGCAAGTCATTCAACAAATGTGTAAATACTTGACAGAATTCGAAGAGGAGGCTTTTATTTTTATTATTAATGATTCTGGAAAAAATATTGTGAGGAATATAGAAGTATAGTAGAAAATATTGATTTTTGGTTCTTTTTGTATTTCCGAAGGAGTCCTTTGGACAAGGCAAAAATGAACAGTAAGACTATGATGATTTTTAATTACTTTGCAAGAAATCACCAGGTTTGCGTTTGTATATCATAGTTGTTTTGTCATGTCTTTGTTCTCTTGTTCGTGCACAGCAATTCAAAGTAGAAGATATCGGCTCTTTGAAAGATAATAAAAATGATTTCGATATTATAAAAGTAGCAAATGGATTTATAGCTGTTGAATACTCAGCTAAAAAACAGATGGCATTTTCATTCACTCTTGATAAACTCAGGTACACAGCCAAATTGATAAAATATGATGAAAAGCTAAATATCATAAAGGAAGTTGCTTTATCTGGCGGCGAAAGAGTTTTTGGTCCCTTTATTCCATTTCTGAAAAACATCAGCAATAAGATCTTCCTGTTTTTTCACAGACCTTCAGACAATGAAAGTGAAATTGTCTTATATGCAAGTGAAGTAGATGAAAGTACGCTGGAACAAAAAACGCCCAAGAAAATATTGGCCATTAATCAAAAGAACATCGGTGTTTTTAAAGCTTCTGATCTCTTCAGTAATCAAAAACTTATTGCTAATAATTTTCCGGACTATCGAAAGACAATTCTTGCATGGTCAGCGGGAGTTAATAATGAAATTTACATCTCTGTAGTTGACCAGAATATGGATTTGTTATGGTCAAAGCATGAAATAGTTGCCGCCGCTAACGAAATAAAATTATCAAGTGCTTGTGTTGACAAGAATGGTACTGCGTTTATCAGCTATATTAACAAAAATAAAAACGATAAAAGAGGTTTCCTGTTTATCGCAAAACAGGACGCAGCAGCAATAAACATGGAATTGGTGATCGATGGGGCAACCGTCCACCACGCTTTTGTCTCACCCGGTGATAATGAAATGATAATTGCTGGTACTTATAGGGAAAACAGTAATGAGCTTTTAACGGGTGCTTTTTCACAGCATATCAGCACAAACAATTTCGCAGTTAGTAACAAATTCAAATACCGGTTTCCTGAAGCGTTAGTAGAGCAGTTTAAGAATGATTCCTATGGCAGCAACAAAAACAAAGACTTTGGAATATTAGCCAATAGCGATTTTGAACATGTTATTATGGAAGATGCATCTGTAAGCATATCAGGTGATCTAAACAGGTTTGCAGGAGTTAAAGTTTCAGAACGAATCACCGGTAGCATTCTGCATATATGGGTTAAAAAAGGTGGAGTAGTGTTTAGCCGGATTCCTAAATCTGAAGTGCCGGTGTATAATGGGAATGAATCAACCAACTTATTTTACCCATT
>JAICPX010000021.1 GCA_025929635.1 Chitinophagaceae bacterium | reverse complement strand
GTAATGAACTTAGACTAAAAAGAAGACAAGAAACCCTACTTGTTTTAAGATCAAGATAAATTGACATTAAAGGATCACAGGGTTAGATTTCCTTCCACCCCTCCCTCATTTTTAGGTGTAATGCCAACTGAGCCCATCGCAAATTTTATCAAAGAGATCATTTTATTCTTCCTGGTATCCCAGTAATAGGCATCTTCGGAAGTCACTTTTATTAATTCGATAGCTGGATCTTCTTTTCCGTCCTTGAACCATGTTTTTGCCATCGGCGTCCATAATTCTTCGATTTTTTTTTGTCGTTTATTAATTCAGCGCTGCCAAATATGCTTAGATAATCATAGTTATTGGTATGTGAATAGAACAGCTGAACCCGGTTATCCCGCATTATATCAATCGGGAGTATCGTAAGAATACCATAATGCTTATTTAACAAACCTAGCAGGTGTTCCCAATGAACAAAATTTAATAACTTCATGCTCCCGAATTTTATTCATGAAAAAGTATTTGGTCTTATTACTCCTGGCAGTCGCGTCGATCAGCAATGCCCAAAACTTGAAATATGTAGCCTTTACAAACGGTTCAGATCTTTCTTCCTTTTCTTTTATCACTGATCAAAAAATAATTATAAAGATTTCCCCTACCGGTAATATTATTGAGTGGGGTTATGATCTTGAACCCGGGCGTTTTTATTCTCAACCGGGAAGACTGCAACCTTATTTGGGAAGGGTAGAGTACTATGAAAAACAGTTTGATTCAATTCTCAATGGGAAAGTAAAAAGTATTGGAACGACTTCAATCTTTTATTACGGCTCTTCTGAAAATGAATCTCTCGTTGGCAAAGTAAAATCCATCGGCACTCTTTGGATCGATTACTATACCAATTTTGAAAATGAATTGGTAGAAGGGAAATTGAAGTCAGCGGGTCAAAAAACATTCACGTATTATACTTCATTTGAAAATGAATCGTACCGCGGAAAATTAAAATCAGTTGCCCAACACCAGGTCACGTACTATTCCACATTTGACGATAAAGCAATTCGCGGTAAATTAAAAAGCATCGGGCCCCATAATTATACGTGGTATACTTCTATGGACAGGCAAGGTTACGGGGGCGGTCTTAAATCAGGTAATCAATATTTGCTTTTAGAAGGTGTTACTTTTACGATCTGGTAATCCAGTTCAGACTTTACGTGGTCAGTCACGCTTGATTGCAACTGGACGCTCAGGGTTTTGGATTGAAATTACAGATCTCTTGTGCGATGGGATAGTGTTGACGGCTCATATTCAAATGACGGCAATTAGATTTGGGATGCGATCTGCGGATTGTCAAAATACCCTTCTTATTGTTTCTTCTTCTTTTTGGCTAAGCCGTTACCCGTTTTTTGAAAAGATCTGATCGCGGTCTGTACTTTTCCGATCAGTATATGCAATTTTTTTTCATGCTGTGCCAGGATCTTTTTTGTAGCATGTGCTGTATTATCAAAATACCTGTTTGCTTCATGAAGATGAAAATTGAATTGACCTGCTTCTTCATCAAGTCTTTGCAGCAGCTCCCATAAATTCTCCTTTTTCTTCATATCATTTTCAATAACAAATTTTGAGCCGGGACATTCGCAAAATTTGATCCTATCGGCAATTCAGATTGTGATAGTTATTTCTTACTGATCCTGTAAAGATTGCCATTATCAGTAATCGTGTACAGCATGCCGTTGTGGTAGGCTACGTCCCTGAATCTTTCTGACATATTTGTCAATAATCTTTCTTCATTAACTATTTTATTGTTTTCAATAACAAGCCTGGCAATATGGGAACTGTTCAAGCCGCAAATGAACAGATTATTTTTCCATTCAGGTATTGTATTGCCCCTGTAAAAAACCATTCCACTGGGTGAAAGCACAGGGTCCCAATAATACACCGGCTGTTCCATTCCCTCCTTTTGTGTGATGCCTTCACCAACTCTTCCACCACCATATTCAATTCCATACGTGATGGTGGGCCATCCATAGTTTTTGCCTGCCCTGATAATATTTACTTCATCACCACCACGGGGACCAAATTCTGCTTCCCACAGTTCGCCCGTTACAGGATGCAGATCGAGACTTTGTGCATTGCGTATGCCATACGCAAATATTTCCGGCATTGCATCTTTTTGATTGATGAATGGATTACCTGGAGCGGGCTTTCCATCTTTTGTGATTTTAAAGATCTTTCCAAGACCTGAGTTAAGCCATTGCGACTGTTTTCTGCCTTCCGGTATAGATCTTTCACCGGTGCTTACAAAAAGATTTCCATCCTTATCAAATATTAGTCGCGAACCATAATGCAGGCTGCTTCTCAATGCTGGTGTGGCCCTGAAAATAACAACCGGGTTTTGAACTCTTGATTCAGCCTCACTCAATTCCCCTTTTGCAACCGACATCAGGTTCCCGTTCCCATATTTTTCTGAAAAAGACCAATAGATGATTTTGTTCTGTGAAAAGTTGGGATCCAACGCCACGTCTAGTAAGCCTCCCTGGCCCGATGCATCCACTTCAGGGAGACCGGTGATCTTTTTCACCAATACACCATTGGCATCGTGGATCATCATCGAACCTCGTTTTTCAGTCATTAGCAAGCGCCCATCGGGTAATGGAATGATCGCCCATGGACTTCCTAATTTGCTTGCGAGCTTGTCTACTTTGTATGCTGTTTTTGTCTTTACTCCCGGTACTCTTGTTTGCCCCTTAAATGCCGGTTTATAAGGCGTATTGGGACTTTGTGTTTCAACAGGGGCAGAAGTGTCACTTGCAATTTTTGCGGGATAGCTATTTTCTACTGATGAGCCGTTGTCTGAAGAACATCCAATTAAAGAAATGATAACCGCGGGAATGCCCAAAAGAGTTTTTACATTCATGATTTAATTATTGATCGAACTGCAAAATTAAGATGGTTTAAAATAGGTTGGCAACCAGCTATAATATTTAATCGCTCTAAAAGGAAGCAAATTAAGTGGGGTCTGTAGACCCCGCTGGTTTATTTTCCAGCGTTTAATGAATTCCTCTCCTCGGGTAGTTGTCCCCTTTGACCAATTAGTTCTTAACACCAGGTTTTCCTTCGCCCTTTATTGTCTGGCAGCGTCAACGTCCATTCCTTTATCAGCATTGCTTTAACTGATCCGGTTGTCCTTTTTGAAAGAGCAGGATTTGATCTATCGTCCCCGTCGCTGTCTGCAAGTAGAACCAACTCACTTTCATTCAGCATTTCCTTTACACTGTGGCATTATCCTTAACAAGCCGTATGATTCATGTTTGAGCTTAATGCTCTCTACATCAAACAAAATCCCACATGGCTAGCGTTTTGATCAAAAACAACAATACCAACTTACCGGACGTCACAACATTTTTCCATCAAATGTTTCCACATGGATCTTGTTATTCACATGTGTTCCTGTGGCATAAAAAGTGTTGCTGATCTTATTGAAATTACTAAAACCTGATATTATGAAACAAGCAAAATGGTTACTCATTCTTGTCATTGCCGCGTGTAGCACAACAGTTTCTGTTTCCTGCAAAAACAAAAAAGCTGAATCGACTACACAGGATAAGGCAAGCGATAATTCAAAACCCGTTGAGATAAGCAGCGATGCTACACTTCGCTCATCGGTGAATGATCTTGTTAAAGCGTATAACGGAGTAGAAGCTGAAGTGAAAGATGGGGTGGTTACTCTTCGTGGAAATATCAAACAGGATGAATTGCAAACACTGATCATGAAGGTGCAGGAATTAAAACCTAAAAAAGTGGAAAATCAATTAGTGATAAAATCTTAAAATAAAACACATGAAACTCCAGGATAAATATGCTGAGCTGATCAATACTGCGAAATCGGCCGGTGTCAAAAATTTGCAGGTTCGGGAACAGGAGAATGTACTTTATATTGATGGCCAGGTACCTTCTCAGGAAGTAAAACAAAAACTTTGGGACGTCTATGGAAAGATAGACCCCAATTTTCGTTCGGCTGATGTTGTGATGAATGTGGCGGTTTCACCGATCACGCCCGCACCGGCGATGCAGGAATATGAAGTTGTAAAAGGTGATAATCTTTCCAAGATCGGAAAACGCTATGGCGTTAGCTGGAAAGAAATTTATGAGGCAAATAAAAACATAATCTCCGATCCGGATCTTATTCAACCGGGTTGGAAATTAAAGATCCCTCAAAAAGTATAATCAATTTTAAAAAGTTTTTTTTCATGGAAAAATTATTGAAAGATTATAGCGACCTGGAAAAAGGGGCTTACCTCGGAGCTATTTCATCTATCGCAACGGCGGATCATTCAGCATCTGAAGAAGAAGTTGAATACATTATGGCATTGGCAGATTCTGCAAGTTTGTCCGATGAGCAAAAACAGGCGGTAAGACGGGCAGCAACAGAACTCACAGGGCAGGAGTTAAAGAAATGTCTTGATATTCTAAAGGATAGTGACCTTAAGTATTCGCTGGTTACCGACCTGATCACCTTTGCCGAATCCGATAAGAAATATTCAGATGATGAAAGAGCCAATGTTGAAAAAATTTCTCAATACCTTGGGATCAATCAACAGCAATTCAATTTGCTTGATCAATTTGTGAAGAAAACAGCGGAGACACAGCCTGCGCCCGAAGAGGTCACTAAGCCAAATTTTCTTTCCAAACTTGGTCTCGATCAGAAGTTCCGGAATTCCGGGATCAATATGAGCAGTCTTACAAAAGGGCTGCTTGGCATTGCCGGACCATTAATTCTTGCGAATCTTATTCGTGGCCGTCAAAGCAGGGGAATGAGTTCCTCATTAAATCCGTTTGGTATGCGTGGCGGTGGCGGACTTGGCTCGATCATCTCAATGTTGAGCGGTGGCCGGGGTTTCTCCAGGACAGGAAATATGTTTAACCGGGTATTTGGCTTGTAAGCCAAATACAGGACAGCACAATTTATATTTGCCAAAACTAAAATTATGTTTTGGCAAATTTTTTCTGTGGTGGCATCACTCATAGGTCTTCCCGATTCTGCTAATGCACAAAAGGATACGATAACTGCAAAACCAATGCGTGTCGCCGTGGTTGGGCTTGTCCATGCTCATGTGCACTGGATATTGGGAAGGGAAAATAGAGGTGATATAGAAATCGTCGGTATTGCAGAACCCAATCGTCAACTGGCTGAAGCTTATTCAAAACAGCATGGCTATAACATGGATGTGGTTTATAGCTCAATGGAAGAGATGATAGAAAAGACAAAACCAGAAGCAGTATTTGCATTTAATGCGATATATGATCATTTGAGTGTTGTAGAATTTTGCGCACCACGGGGTATCCATGTTATGGTAGAAAAACCATTAGCGGTAAGTAAGGAGCACGTAACAAAAATGGTCGCTCTCGCTAAGAAACATAAGATTTATTTACTTACCAACTACGAAACCACCTGGTATGGAAGCAATAAAAAGGCTTATGAGATCATCAAAGAAAACAGGCTGATCGGTGATATACGTAAAATAGTTTTTCACACGGGTCATCCCGGACCTGTAGAAATTGGTTGCAACCCTGAATTTTTAGAATGGCTAACCGATCCTAAGTTGAACGGTGGAGGGGCATTAACCGACTTTGGATGCTATGGAGCTGACCTTGCAACATGGCTAATGGACGGTGAGACCCCTATAACAATAACTGCCGTTACCCAGCAGATAAAACCAGAATTGTATCCAAAAGTAGATGATGAAGCCACAATAATTGTAACTTATGATAAAGCGCAGGTGATCATCCAGGCTTCATGGAACTGGCCTTATGGTCGCAAAGACATGTATGTTTACGGAAAAACCGGGTTTGTATTTTGCAAAGACGGCACTAACATGCAGCTAAAAGAAGATGAAAACAAGGAGACGCAAACGTTTACAGCTTCTCCGCCTGGCAATGACCGGGATGATCCTTTTGTTTATTTTGTTAACGTGATAAGAGGTACTATCACGATGAACAAATTTGATCTGTCTTCGCTGGAGACCAACGAGATCGTCGTAAAAATTCTTGATGCAGCAAGAGAATCGGCAAAGACCGGTAAAACTATTGTTTGGGCAGACTATTATAAAAAATAAGAACAAGGTGTATAAACTATTCCTTTGCTTTTGCCTGGCTATGCATGTGTTTATGGCATCGGGTCAAAAATCGAAACCCATACCGGTGATCTTCGATAGCGATATGGGACCCGATTACGATGATGTGGGCGCTATTGCATTATTACATGCGTTTGCAGATAGTGGGTATGTTGATATTCTCGCAACAGTTGCCAGTACAAAATATGAAGGAGTGGCCGCCGTATTCAGTGTATTGAATACCTATTTCAAAAGACCAGAAATTCTGATCGGTGTTCCCAAAGGCAAGGCATTAGAATTAAGGGATAGCCAGCATTGGACAGATACAATTCTTTTAAAATATCCCCACTGGATCAAAAGAAATGATGAAGCATTAAGCGCGGTAGATGCCTATAGAAAGACCCTGGCGTCACAGGGTGACAAAACCGTAACAATAATTACTGTTGGGTTTCTTACCAATCTTGCTGATTTGTTGAGATCGCCACCCGATCAATACTCAACGCTGAACGGAACAGAATTGGTAAGGAAGAAGGTAAAGCTACTGGTATGTATGGCTGGCAGTTTCCCGGCAGGCAATGAATTTAATGTGCGAATGGATGCTGCTGCGTCGCAATTGGTTTTTAATAACTGGCCCACTTCAATTTTGTTTAGCGGTGTGGAAATTGGAATGAAGATAAGATCAGGGCTGCCCTTGATACACAATACAGCTATTCAGAATTCTCCTGTGAAAGACGTTTACCGGATTTCTATTCCTTTAAGTGCGCAGGATAGTGCCGGCAGGATGAGTTGGGACCAAACTGCTGTACTAATTGGAGCAAAAGGATATCATCCATGGTGGGATATTAAAAAAGGTCATATCGTTGTCGCCGGTGATGGCAGCAATAAATGGAAAGATGAACCACCAGATCAAGGTTATATTGTTGAAAAGATGCCGGTCGCCGTTATCAGTGAATTGATCAATAAATTGATGATGCACCAACCAAAATAGTTTAATTTTATACGAAGACATCTTTAAGTTATATCATTATAATTTTTCATTCTCAAACAAATGCCATGAAAAAAATTGTGTTCATTTTAATGTCGTGCATTGTCACAAATTTCTTAGCTGCGCAGGATAAAGAAAGTGTTGAAAAAGCATGCCTGAATTATATTGAAGGCTTTTATGAAGGTGATACCGCCAAACTGGTCGCTGCGCTAAAACCTACCTTGTATAAGATCGGTTTCTGGAAAAATAAAACATCGGGGGCTTACGATTTTGATGGTCAGATGACCTATCGCCAGGCAATGGATTACGCAAAGGGAGTTCTTGCAAAAAAGAATTTTGCAAAAGCGGATGCTCCTAAAAAAGTCGAAGTACTCGACATCATGAAAACAACGGCAGCAGCAAAAATCACCGCGTGGTGGGGTGTTGATTATATTCTTCTTTCAAAGCAAAATGGAAAATGGATGATCGAGGAAGTATTGTGGGAGGGGCCTTTGGAGCAATAAGGTTTGATAATGATTTGTATGAAGCCAAAAACAATCGAAGAATATATTGACGCAGCGTCACCCGAAATGCAGGAACGGTTGTGGAAACTGCACGACACGATCAGAACTGCGGCACCCGGCGCATCGGAAGCATTGAAGTGGAGCATGCCAGCCTATTCATATCAAAAAATACTTGTTGCATTTGCAGTACTGAAAAACCATATTGGTTTTTATCCAATGCCATCGGCAGTTAAAGCTTTTAAAAAGGATCTTGCAAAATATAAAACCGCGCAGGGATCAATTCAATTTCCACATGATAGGCCGCTTCCTTTACCGCTGATAAAAAAGATAGTCAGGTTCCGTGTAAAGGAAAGTAAAGAGGGGACAATTAAATGGCGCCAGTAACTATTTTATTTTTTTGAATTCAACATTTCTTGCCCTGCCCACTGATATTTTGAAAGAAATGACCTTTCCGTTTTCCCGTTCAAAATATATTGCACCGGCGGGCGATTCAAAACCATCCTTATAAGTGGGTGAAAGCAGCAATTCGGTTTTTGGTTTTTGTTGAATAGCTAATTTTCCACTTTTTATAAATACATTAAATTTCGCTTCAGCTTCTTCAGAATAGTATTCACCGGTATATTCACTCATTGCTCTTTCATCAAGTTTAGCTTCTTCAACAGCGGTGTAGGCGATAGTGTCCTTTATACTGCTTATGAACTGTAACCCTTTTTGTTTTATGACAATCCTGTTATTTCCTGAAGCAAAAATACTATCCGATATCGGTGTCAACTGGCCACCCTGTGATGCATAGAGTTTATCATTTTGAACAGATAATCTCACGCCGCCACCAGTTCTGCTATTGCGGTACCAACCGGCATAGCCCTTTAATTTTTCCGGTGAAAGTGTAATTGGCCGGAGCGGGGCTTGTTGGGGATCGGGTACGTTTACCGGCACAAATAACTCCGCGATCGCATCGGCTACATTCAACGTATCGCTGTCAAATTCTGATGTATTGCTAAGCCATGCGATCGACAACCCAAGTTCCGGAAAGACGTCAAGATTGGAGCGGTAGCCTGCGGTAGCGCCATCATGCGAATGATAATTCCACCCAAGGAAGGTTCCAATGAATAAACCGGCCGCATAGCGATGCATTACTCCATTATTAAAAGCCGTGGTAGCAATTTGTTTGTTAAGTAAGGAAGGATTTCCCAGTTTACCATTGAGGTAATAATTGCACCAGGTAACAAGGTCTTCAGCAGTTGTAAGCAACCCACCATTACCATAAACATATTCATTAGGCATATTTGTCTGATGACCACTTCCGCTTCTTGAGTAGGCAATAGCTCTGTTGCGAACAATTCTTTTGTAATCATCCCGCCATTGCGTGTGTTTCATTCCCGCCGGTTCAAAGATATTCATGCGTGTAAATTCTGCTAAGCTCTTGCCGCTTACTCTTTCAACAATGATTGCAAACAGGTTGTAGTTTGAATTGCTATACAGAAATTCATCACCTGGTTTATGATTAAGGGTTTTTTGGTTGCTGATTATGTAGAGAGCATCATTGTTATTGTACGTCTTAGTGGATCTTGGCCAACCTGCAATGGCCGCAATAGCGCCCCAGTCTTTTAAGCCACTTTTATGTTGCATCATGTGGCGAAGCGTTATCGTATGTCCATAATCTTTCAATTCGGGAACAAATTTTCGAACGTCATCATCAAGTGATAATTTCCCCTGTTGTTCCAATAATAATATCGCAGCTGCCGTAAATTGCTTCGAAACGGACCCGGCCTCGGTGATGGATGCTGTGGTAAGAGGAACCTGGTGTTCCAGGTCAGCCATTCCCCATGCCTTTGAAAAAATTATCTTGCCATTCCTGCTAATTGCAAGTTCTGCCCCGGGCTTGTCGGGCTTATATTTCGAGAATATTTTTTCGATTTTGGCTAGTGTGTCCGCCCAGGTTTGTGCCGTTGCGGCGATACCAATCAAGAGGAACATGATCAATAAGAAATGTTTTTTCATAAGCTATATTTTGGTAGCTAAATGTACAAATTCGCGACATCTAACAGGTTTAAAATGAAATTTTTTCAGCAGTGCTGAAAAATTTACAAGGTAAAATTGCCATATTTTCAGAATCCGGCCCATGGCATTTCGTTTGAAAATAGCTGGTTAAAAAATTAGGAGGTTATATGAAAACAAGTATTATCAAAACAAACAACGGCAATACTGCAATGCCTGCAAGAACCGTGAACAATTGGGTAGACCAGTTGTTCCAGGACAACCTGAACCGCTTTTTTCATGATGATTTTTGGGGTTTTGGCGGCGTCGATCACCAGGTGAATGTTCCGGTGAATCTTCGTGAAACCGATAAGAGCTATGAAATGTCAGTTGTAGCTCCCGGCTTAAAAAAAGAGGATTTCAAATTAAATGTAACCAACGACTTGCTCACAATTTCCTATGAACAGAAAGAAGAGCAAAACAATGAGAACAAAGAACAAGGGTGGCTGAGAAAAGAATATAGGATGCAGTCATTCAGCAGAAACTTTGGTCTTGACGATTCTGTCGACGTAAATAACATAAGTGCCTCTTATGATAATGGCATCCTTCATCTCAGTTTACCAAAAAAAGAAAGTGCACAGAGGATTTCAAAGACTATTATAGTAAAATAACGATCAGCCGGCAATGCAAGCCGGCTGATTTATTTTGTGTCGGCCAGGAAGATTAATTGGTTTACTATAAGAATGTTTGTAGCTTTATATCAATCAATTAGCTTCCGTCCTTATCCCGGTATAATAATTGTGCAAAAAATCCCAGACTGCCTGATGAATTCCTCCAATATTCTTTTAGTCCGCCCTGACATTTGTAGATCTAACCCCAAAACTTATGCGAGGATCTTTACTATTTGTCATTGCTTTACTTACTGTTTCAATATCATTTGCTCAAAAATTTTCAGCAAAAGAGTTCTTATTTGCTTCTTCCCTTTCTGAAAAAAAATTTGAACATTATCTCAGTAAAAAGTTTTCACCCAGTGGCAATAAGATCAGGAATGATACTATCATTAGCATCTACAGTCAAAAGGCAGATCGCAAAAAGGCAAATAAAGATTCCGTTCTAAGAACCCTCGAAACATATCAATCCAACAACACTTTCTCTTTTGCATTTTTTACATCCTCAAAAAAAGAATTTGAGGAAAATAAAAAAGCGCTGTATGATGAGGGCTTTTTTTGCCCACAGGATCATGACAGCATTGGCTCCGTTCTATTTCAAAAGAAAAGTATGTCCGTATTGGTAAATAAGCAGGAAGACGAAGACACTGTTTATTCTTTTTTATTTCAACAAGCAGACCTTCCCTCTGTCGGGAAAATAAAATATGCCGATGATCTGTTGCAGTTCTATTCCCATGAGTATCTCGTTGCTGTTTTTGGTGACAAGAATGTGATCAGGGATGTTTATTATTTCTCTGAAAAAGAGTTTATGAAATGTACGGTACTGTTTCCAAGGACAAATCGCCAGGCAGTTTTTTTATGGGAGGACGAATTGAATATGTGTAAACTCGGGACGGTCATTGTCGGAGGTAATACGAATACGGGAAGTTCTGCCCATTATAATGGCTTGATAGATGAAAATGTGTGGCATTCAAAAAACGGTGTTTATTCAGGAATGAGCCTGAACAGCCTGATCAGGCTCAATGGGAACACATTTAAATTTCATGGAAAAAACTCCATTTCCCCATATATGATAATACCCGAGAATAACGGCAGTTTAGATTTTAATAAAAATGCCGTGGTCCTGGGGTGTCTTAATCCAAACGGCTCAAATGAATTAGAAAAATCGACCGTTGAAGCTGACAAGATCGTTCACGAGAATCTTGGATTATATGTGTTTATGATGATCTTTTACCCGCAACCTGCCGGGAACAAAAGACAGATCGATCTGTCTAAAAATGACCGGTAAAACATTCATTAACCGGCAGCGGAAATTTTTCCCCTTTCCCAATAAGTCTCACATTGTGCGTATCTAATGCCAGGTTTAATACAGGCATCATTCTTGATTTTTAATTACAGAGAAAAACAGTTTATTTAACCATTATTAAAAATGTTATCTATGAAAAAAATAATTTGCGCAGCATTGTTCCTAACGGCTGCTTATACACTAGGTGCGCAGGAGCCCGTTACATACAAAGCAACCAGCGAGGTTGATTACAGTGCACAGGTTCCCGTTTCCATTAAAACAAATTTCGAAGCAACGTATCCCACAGCAACAATTGTGACCTGGATGCCAATGGGCGAAGACTATTGGTATGCGTCATATAAAACCGATAATAACAGGATCGTTCGCGTATATTATAATACGCAGCCATGGTACCTGATGAGAAACGGTGGTTTCAAGGCATCTTTGCCTGTACTGAATACGTTTGTTCCGGATGATGTGATCACGAATGCAATTAATACTTATGGAAACAGTCTTTATAGTATTACCAGGAGACTTTCTAATGGTAACGAGGAAATGTATCACGTGACCTTTATCAGGAATGGTGTGGCAGAAATAGCAACAATGAATGGCCAGGGGGTTGCTTCTACTGAGACTAAAATAACTACAACACAACACTAATCTGTATCATTTGGTTTTAAAAGTAAAGACCCGATCCCCGGGTCTTTACTTTTTCTATTACGCTGCAAAATGGCTTGGTTTTGGGTAAACAATAATGTTTGATTAATAAATTTATGGCTATGGTTCTTCAATCACAGCTCGTCCATCTTTTTGTTCTTGCCATTCCTGTCGCCTGTATTTCATGGACGGTAACTCATGAAGAAGTATTCAAAGAGCCCAGGGATTTTTTTATGATCAATAGCAGGAGAAACAAGTATGCATTCCTGAGAAAATTCTTTTACCTGTTTACCTGCGAGTATTGTTTTAGCCATTATGTAACGATAGCTGTACTCATCATAACAAAATACTACCTGCTGTTCCCGGATTGGCGCGGCTATATTATTGCAGGTTTTTCCATAGTATGGGTGGCAAATATTTACATGAGCTTGTTTTATTTGCTGCGACAAGGCATAAAAAAGGAGAAGGTAACTATTGAAGAAATTCAGAAAGAAAACAATGAAACAAATAAGTAAATTGGACACGTAATTGTCTTTAATGAAGATCTTAGTTGGTCAGAAAGCAAGCAGGAGCATGACGTTTACACCAGATCATGTAAAAACCTTTGCCGAACTAAGCGGGGATTATAATCCATTGCATTTCGACGAAACGTTTACAGCAAAAACAAAATTCAAAAAGCTTGTTGTACAGGGTGGTCTGACAACGGGACTTTTGCATGCCCTTGTGGCTATGGATATGCCCGGGCCAGGCACAGTTTTTTTAAGCCAAAACTGGAAATTCACATCACCAGTTTTTATCGGCGATACAATTACGGCCGCGGCTGAAGTGATCAGTGTACATGAAACCAAACCGGTTACACATTTGAAAATTAGCGTCACGCGGCAAGATGGCGAAACTGTTTTGCAAGGTGATGCCTGGTGTTATACATTTTCAGCCGAATAACCCATCCTTACTAAGCTCCATCAAAAAAAATCATAACGGGGATACTTAATGTAGCCATTTGAATAGGGAGTGGCTTCAAGTTGATCTTGATCCTTTTTTGATTCGTGAATGTGTTCAACCGCTACTTTTTTATTCGCAGGCTTATTGATCAAAACCGTTTTTGTTTCCGCTATTTTTTTTGAACGAGCACTTGTTTCGGAGGGGATTTGGAGAGGCAATTTAACTATACTATCGATAGTTGTTTTGATCACGGAAAGACGGTTTAATGAACGGCAAAGATAAATGCGCGGGTGGGCCATTGGCGCCGGTCTGACGTAAAATATTTATAAACATTTTAGATCAAATCTCAGTTTCGGGAAGAGATTCCACAGCCAATTAGATCTGATTTAACCAAGTCTGGTTACCGGTCAGGCATGGTTTTGACTAGTATGTATGATATACATCTTAAAACCACTTTTATGAAAACAGCCAAAAAAAGAAATGATGCAGCAGATCTGCCGGATTCAAAACGTGATCAGGAGCTTTTGAAACCAGATGAGGCGACGCTTGATCTGCCTGATGTGAAAGACATCCCCGGACAAGAGCATGTAAGACCATTTCTTCCCGCCGGGATGGCCGATTCGACGATCTCGTCTGCGGATGAAGAAGGACGCGGGTTGTTGGATACAGAAATTGATGAGGACATTCTCACTGACCAGGCAACTGATGTCACAAAAACTGAAAAAGAACTCTTGCAACGCAGCAGCGAATCAATGGGCTCAAAAGAAGATGAACAATGGAGAGAAGCAGAACTCGACAAGGTCGATCATGAGGGTACGCCATTAAATGAAAAGACAAACTATAGTGGCAGCGATCTTGATGTTCCGGGCAGCGAGCAGGATGATGCAAACGAAAAAATAGGGGAAGAAGATGAAGAGAACAATTCTTACAGTTTAAGCGATGAAGAAGAAGGTTAATGGATGATCCCGACTGGATTATTTCAGCAGGAACTCAGCAACATCGTACCCGCTTTGCAGTGCACTTTCAACGGTTCCTTGCGAATCGCTTTTACTTACAGCTTCACCCGCAAAATAAATTTTATCATAAACCGGGGTATTCAGGATTTCCTTTGCTTCACGGGAACGTAAAGTGTTGTACGAATAACCTCCTTTTACAAAAGGGTTGTCCAGCCAATTGACGATCTTATAGTTTCTCAATTCGTCACGAAGCACGGCAGGCGCTATTTTAAAAATTGAAGACAGAGACAGTAAAATATTTTGTAATAAGGATGAATTTGTTTCAAACAGGTTTTCGATCGCTTTAGGTCCACCCATCCAGGCTGTTAGTAGTTTGCTTTTGGTCGGAAGTTGTGTCCACCAGGTAGGTATTATTTCGTCTGATAATATAAACCCGATATCAGGATCGTAGGTTTCCCAAAACCTGGTTTTGAATTCCAACAGGAATTTTATTACAGCACCAAAACCCAGTCCTTGTATCGCGACCGCATGTTCTTTGAGCGGCGGATCAAAAAGTATACTTCCTGATTGTAGAACACCAACGGAAACGGTGACAATTAAATTGTCAGCTTCGAACTTGTTCTTATCGGTCGTGTGGACCACAACGTGTTTTTTATAACTGATCTTGTCTGCAACACTATTGAAATAAAACTCAGCATTAGACCCAACGCAATGATCATACAGGACCTTAATTAACTGATCATAACCGCCTTTTATTCTGAATTGTTTTTTATCGATATTCTTCCATTCATCTCTTAATGATAAAATAGAGGCTTTTGAGATGTCGGCGAGATTAAAACCTTCGGCCAGGCGTTGAACTGCACGACGTAATTCCAAATATTCCCCTGCAGAGAATTTTTCATCAAGGAATTGATGGACGGTGATGTCAGTCTTTAGCTTTCTAAGCTGGCGCATGAATTCTTTCCAGTGATGATCATGTTCTTCTTTTCTCCATTCACCGTTTTGTATTCCGATCATTTTACCCTCAACAGGTTCGCAGGAAAGTTTTGCTTCTTTAATGAGTTTGAAAGTAAGAGGAAGTTTGCCGTGAACAAATTCGGCACCTGCTTCTACCGGCTGATCAAAACCATCATGCATTGTTGCGATTCTTCCGCCCGTAACAGATGAAGCTTCGAGCATGCAAACATGACGTCCGGCCTTAACTAATTTTCTCATAGCTGCGAGGCCAGCGGCGCCGGCACCTATGATAATAACATCATATTTCATTCTGACCGAAACTCCGGTTTTTTGAACTATTTAACGTTTCCCGGTGAGTTTACTGACCAAAAATACTATCAAGGCAATGATGCCTACCACGATAAGAACTCCAACCCACACACCAGCCTTAAAAATATCTCCAATCAATTCACAACCCGACAAGGAAGCCATTGCTAAAAACAACACCGGATAAATTAGATTTTTCATACTATTCATTTAAGATGAGAAATGTTATTCTTATCATATTTTCAAATTGCGTACCACCATCAAATGAGCAGAAATACAGTAGATGAAAAAGAAACACCTTGTTCAGGAGCCGTAAAACAGGATTTTTTTCTACATAGTTCGCAGGTTGTTGTAAAACCAATAAATTATTAAAATAGTTCTAAATAAAAAAAAAGGTAAAAGTTTTCGGCGGACTTTTTGTTTAAATAGGGTTAGAATTGTTATGTATGAATTGGATAGATCTGATTCTTATTTTGATAGTTGTTTTGGCTGTTGTTGCCGGATGGTACAGGGGTTTTATTTCGGGTATGCTTGGTTTAGCCACCTGGGCCGGCAGCTTTTTCATTGCTTATCTTTCCTATCCGTATGTGGCAGGTTTCCTCGATAATTTATTCAACGCAGGGCCATGGCTTTTACCAATTGCTTTTATTCTTACGGCCATCATTACAGGCACTGTCCTGAGCATATTGGCCGGCTATATACTTCGAACCATTCCAATTCAATCACATCACAGCCCTGTTAACAGGGCGATGGGAATTATTCCGGGAGCTATTACCGGGTATTTATATGCCGTGATACTTTCTGCCATAATTCTCGCATTGCCGATTCGGGATAGAATAACGGAAGAGGTTAGAGGAAGCCAGCTCGGTGTTCAGTTAGCCATGCAATCAGAGTGGGCCAATCGAAAGCTGGCGCCCGTATTTGATGAAGCGATCAGGCAAACTATAAACAGCCTTACGGTAAAACCGAATTCCGACGAAAGGATCAATCTTACTTTTAAAGTAGATCATGCTGAGCCTAAACCGGATTATGAAGCTCAAATGCTGGCATTGGTAAATAAGGAGAGAACAAAACATGGATTAAAACCGTTACAAGCGGATCCTATCCTTGTGCCGGTTGCCAGGGCCCATTCCCGGGACATGTTTGCCAAAGGATATTTCGCGCATGATAATCTTGAAGGCAAAGACCCATTTGACAGGATGCGGGCCGCCAGTGTTCCATTCCGGGCCGCGGGTGAAAATTTAGCGCTGGCACAAACGGTTGAGATTGCACATGTCAATCTTATGAATTCCCCGGGGCACAGGGCAAATATTCTTAATCCTTCCTTTGGCCGCGTGGGAATCGGGATTCTTGACGGGGGATTCTATGGGCTGATGATAAGCCAGGAGTTCAGAGACTGACCAAATCAATGAATTACTGATTTCGGATTATAGATCTAAGGGGATCATATTAAAAATCCGAAATCCCTTATCCAAAATCTAAAATCGGATCCGTTGCTTATTTGCGGTTTCTATTAAAGCTTGACTTCTCGTTCTTCTTTTCTTTCTTATTGTGAGTTATGTCGGTGCCTTTTGTCAGCTGCTCTTCTCCTTCACGACTGTCAAGATCATCCTTATTTTCAGGGCGATGTTTGTTAATATTCACCTTCGTATTGTGATCAGGGGTTTGTTGCTGCATCTTTTTCATAGACCAATTTTTTTGTTTTACGATTATATAACAGCGTGACAAATTACATGCCCTTTGATTGAGTTTCAACTGCTATTAATGGCTTCGTTTTTGAGTGCAACTCTTTTTAAATACCGACCTATGAATCGTGAACTGATCGATACATTGTTCAAACAGTATGAATCGGCATTTAATAAACTTGACCTGGAAACCATCTCAGGTTTTTACGCCGATACATTTATTTCTGCGGGTCCTAAAGGAACGATAACTCAAAGCAAAAAGGAATTTGAAGAAAAAGCAAAGGAGGCCGTTGAGTTCTATGAAAGCATTGGTCAAAACTCAGCCAGGATAATTTCAAAAAGGACGATGCCCATCAGCAATGAATATAGCATGGTGGTGATACGATGGGGAGTGACATTTGCAAAAACAGGTTCTAAGGTGATCGAGTTCGATGTGAGTTATTTTGTCCGGGAGATTGATGAGCCCAGGATCATAATGTTTATCACCCATGAAGATGAGCAGGCGGCAATGAAAAAATTAGGAATCCGGCCCAAAGAAAAAGAGAATACATAGTTCCAGCTGTTTGAATAGATATTATTTAAATATCGAATGTAGAAAAAAGTCAACTTTTTAAGCTACAGGAATAATGTTGGGCCTTCGTCCCCCAAGTTGTCCACATTTATAGAAGAGTTATAAAGGGGGAAGACACTTATTCGCAGGTTACAATTTTTTAATTCACAGTGCAATCTTTTGGCATAAATGTTTCTACATTGGAGTAAATCTTGTCAGCATGAAAAATCTATTCTCTTTTCCGAAACTCGAGGTGGTTAATGACAGCATGCAAACCCTGCATGATTTCTTAAAAACATCGTACCAGGGAAATAAGGAATGGTTAGCCGAAAGTATCGCATTCTTCAAGGATCTTACTCAGATGGAGGAGGAGTTTCGCCGTGAGCTTGCAAATAAGAATGAGTACCGCATTTGCCTGGAAGGTGAGATGGTTTCCGAGAAAGAAGTATTATCAAGACCAATGGAAGAAAATTATTGATGTGAATATTTTCACTGCCAATTGATAATAGCCTGCAAACGCAGGCTATTGTTTTTTTAAAATATTTCACTTCTTTATTCTCCCGAAATTCTGGACCCACCAATGCATTCCCTGGTAAAGATCATGTTTGCAGGCTGCATGTGTCCATGCGGGATCTAACAAATTATAACGATGCCCGTAGCCGGGAATGCCACTATCGATCAATAATTGAATTACAATATCACGCGGAGTGACCAGGTCTGCAGAGTTGCCGGCAATATTTTCACTTCCAAAATTCATGGAGGGTGAAAATTTGATAATACGATCCCATGGGTGGGAACCATCACTGCCTGTATGGAGTAACTTCCATTCGTGAGATACCTGGTCATTTACATGTTTTGTGGCAGCCTTGTAAATCCCGGTATCAGGTTTCAAGACAGACATGGGTTTCAGTTTCTTAAGGTCATTAATAAGAGAACTTATTGCTTTTACTTCTTCTTCATTTACATAATGCCATACAGTATCTGTTGTTTCAATTGTCTTCCCTTTCTTCTCGGTCTTAGTTATGGTGAGGCTATAGTTTTTATCTCCTTTGCCATAGTCTTTGATAGTTTGGTTTGCTTTATTCAAAAGTGGTTGCAGGAACCGGATATATGATTTGGGATCACTTCGAACCAAATTGATCTCATAGATCATCTGGCGTTCCTCTGCCGTCATGTACTGGCAGTTCTTTGCGGTATTCAGCGAATCGATGGGCTGCGAATGGATCGTAAGCGGCAATAGAAAAAATAAGCTAATAAGGGAGCGATGCATGGGTGGTGGTTTCAGGAGAAACGAATAGGCCACCATAAAATTTTATAGCCCCCGCCTTTAATAAAATTTTGTGATGTGAAGGTTAAAACTTCCTGTTCAGTGTGTAGCTGAAATCATGATCACCGACCAACAAGTTCCCTTTTTCATCTGTAAAGATCAAAACACCATCATCCAGTTTTAATAAATGAAAAAGTGATTTCCCGTTTTCATCAAGCAGATCGTAAATGATCTTTCCATTCTTATCGGTGTTGATCAGCCATTTGCCCTTTCTTCCTCCTTCCAGCCGGTAACCGGTGCCCAACACCCGGTATGTAAGCGGCTCATTTTTTGCCGGGTTCCCATACAAAACGAGGTACCATTTTAACTTATAGCATTGTTCACTTTTTGGCACACCAGGTACACCACATGGCGTTCTGCCCTGGAATGCTATTGAATCTTTAATTGTTGTTTTGCTTGCGACGAGCATTAGCTGATCATTCAGTGATGGGTTAGTATTGTTTATCGCATAACTCCATCCACCGCCACCGATCATTAGCGTATTATCATCATTTAAAATATGAAGCAGGTTGTTGTTTAGTGCTGCAAATTTTAAGGTTTGCTTTCCGTTCTGTAAAACATAAATGTTCTTGTCTCTTTTTACTGCGCCGTTAAATGATACTTTTTTACCCCCGTCAAGAAAACCATTTGTATTTGGTTTGCCGATCCCATAATTACATTCCAACGTGTATTTGATATCGCTCATTGACAATTTCCACCTTATAAAATCAATTGAATCAGTTAGCGATATACCTAAAAACGTTCTTACTAACTGGGATGCCGGGGTACTAGCGGTATAATCTGTCTCTTTTGAGCTGGCACATGAAGTTAAAAGAACAAGTGTTATCAGTATGGCAACGATCTTCATATCAAATAGTTTTAACCCAAATTTCCGGCATGTTGATCGCTTCATAAATGAAACTACACCTCCTGTATTAATTCCTTGATGAAAAGAGTTTCAAAACCAGCCTGACCTTTTGAAAAAATAATACAGGGTAATGCAAGCAAGCAGGGTGACCCCGATGACGGCAAAATACCCATAGTGCCATTCAAGTTCCGGCATAAACTTGAAGTTCATTCCATAAAAACCTGCTACCATTGTAGGCACCGCGATGATCGCTGCCCAACCGGCAAATCTTTTTCCTACTTCGCTTTGGGATATCGAGATAAGTGAAAAGTTGGCCTCCATAGCGCTGTTCAATAATTCCCGCGTATTATCGATAGCCTCATTGATCCGGACGGCATGATCATATATATCGCGGAAATAAGGTTTTGTTTCTTCCGAGATACACCGGTATTCAAAACGCATTAGCCGGTTGCAAATTTCTACCAGGGGAGAAACCGAGCGTTTTACTTCGAGTAATTCGCGCTTCAGGTCATATATCTGTTCGGTGGTCTCACGGGTGGGCTTTTGCTTGAATATCTTATGCTCTATTCTTTCAAGATCCTGCTCCAGTTCATGGACAACGGGAAAATAGCGGTCAACGATAAAATCCATCAATGCATATAAAACAAAGCCCTGGCCCTTTCTCATGTGTTCGGGGCTTGCTTCACATCGTGCTCTTACCTCGGTATAGGGTACAGAATAGCCATGTCTTACCACAACGATAAAATTGTCACCGACAAAAAAATGTGTCTCTCCCAACTCAACATGATGTTCAGGATTCATTTGTGCAGTACGAAGAACAATAAAAATGGAATCACCGTATTGTTCAAGCTTGGGACGCTGATGAGCAGTGTGGGCATCTTCCACTGCCAG